>OMSM01000321.1 GCA_900313745.1 uncultured Lachnospiraceae bacterium | reverse complement strand
GGCCGGGCTGTCCATCCTTGGCTGGAGAGAGGTGCCCTCTGACCCGTCGGTGCTGGGTACAAAGGCAAGGGAGTGCATGCCGCATATAAGCCAGTGCTTCCTCGGACGGCCGGAGGAACTTAAGGAGGACATCGATTTCGACCGCAGGCTCTATGTCGTCCGCAGGGAGTTCGAACAGAGCAGTGTGAGCACCTACGTGCCGTCTCTCTCCTGCAGGACCATCGTCTATAAGGGAATGTTCCTCGTGGGACAGCTGCGCACCTTCTTTAAGGATCTCACGGATCCGGACTACGAGTCCGCGATCGCGGTGGTGCACTCCAGGTTTTCCACCAATACCATGCCCAGCTGGAACCGCGCCCACCCGAACCGCCTGATCGTCCACAACGGGGAGATCAATACAATAAAGGGCAACGCGGACAAGATGCTCGCGCGTGAGGAGACCATGTATACGGGGCTTTTCTCCGACGAGGATATGACCAAGGTGCTGCCGGTGATCTCCCAGAGCGGCTCGGATTCCGCCATGCTGGACAACACCCTGGAGTTCCTCATGATGAGCGGTATGGACCTGCCGCTCGCGGCGATGATCCTCATCCCGGAGCCCTGGGCACACAACGGGACGCTCTCCCAGGAGGAGAGGGATTTCTACCAGTATTATGCGACGATGATGGAGCCCTGGGACGGGCCCGCCTCCATCGTCTTTTCCGACGGGGACGTCATGGGTGCAATCCTTGACCGCAACGGCTTAAGACCGTCCCGCTATTATGTTATGGACGACGGCCGGCTTATTCTCTCCTCCGAGGTGGGTGTGCTTGACCTGGACGAGAGACATATCGTGAGGAAAGAGCGGCTGCATCCCGGAAAGATTCTGCTCGTGGATACAAGGAAGAAGCAGATCCTCCTGGATGAGGAGATCAAGGAGAAATACGCGAAATCCGCGCCCTTCGGCGAGTGGCTCGACAGCAATCTCTTAAAGCTCGCGGACCTTAAGATCCCGAACAGGAAGGTACCGGCGCTTGCCGGGGAGGAGAGAAAAAGACTGCAGAAGGCCTTCGGCTACACCTGGGAGAATTACCACGACGGCATTCTCCCCATGGCCCTCTCCGGGTCGGAGCAGATCGGCTCCATGGGCGTCGATACCCCGATCGCCGCGCTCTCCGGGCAGTACCAGCCGCTGTTCTACTACTTCAAGCAGCTCTTCGCACAGGTGACGAATCCGCCGATCGACGCGCAGAGAGAGGAGATTGTCACCTCCAGGACCGTCTATGTCGGCAAGAACGGCAATCTCCTGGAGCAGAAGCCGGAGAACTGCCACGTCCTCAAAATCGAAAACCCCATTCTCACGGATCTCGATCTCCTGAAGATTGAGGACATGGCCAGGGAGGGCTTCCATGTGGCCAGGGTCTCCACACTGTATTACAAGAGCACGCCGATGAAGAGGGTGCTGAACCATCTCTTTGTGGAGGTGGACAAGGCCTACAGGCAGGGAGCGAATATCCTCATTCTGTCAGACAGGGGCGTGGACGAAAACCACGTCGCAATCCCGTCGCTTCTTGCGGTGGCGGCGGTGCACAAGCATCTGGTGGATACCAGGAAATGCACCGCAATGTCCATCATTCTTGAGTCCGGGGAGCCCAGGGAGGTGCACCATTTCGCAGCACTCCTCGGGTACGGAGCCTCGGCGGTCAACCCCTACCTCGCCCACGCGACCATCGCGGAGCTGGTGGAGGAGGAACTGTTAAACAAGGATTATTATGCCGCGGTCGACGATTATGACCGGGCGGTCTTGTTCGGCATCGTAAAGATCGCCTCCAAGATGGGAATCTCCACGATTCAGTCCTATCAGGGCAGCAAGATCTTCGAGGCTGTCGGAATCTCGGAGGAGGTCATAAGTGAATTCTTTACCGGCACGGTGAGCGGTGTCGGCGGGATCACGCTGGAGGATATCGGGGAAGCGGCTGACAGACAGCACAGCAGGGCTTTTGACCCGCTCGGCCTTCCCACCGATCTCGAGCTCACGGCAATGGGACGCCACAAGGCCAGGAGCCGGGGCGAGAACCACCGCTACAACCCACAGACCATTCACATGCTGCAGTCTGCAGTGAGGGAGGGAAGCTACGCGAAGTTTACGGAATACACCCGGATGGTGGATGCGGAACAGACCGGGTATCTGAGGAGCCTTCTGGAATTTGCCGCTCCGGAAGAAGGTATTCCGCTGGAGGAAGTGGAGAGCGAAGAGAGTATAGTCCGGCGCTTCAAAACCGGCGCGATGTCCTACGGTTCCATCTCGGAGGAGGCTCATGAGACGCTTGCCGTCGCGATGAACCACCTTCAAGGCAAGTCCAACAGCGGCGAGGGAGGAGAGAGCGAGGAGAGAATACTGTCCGCCGGCACGGAGAACGACAGGAGCTCGGCCATCAAGCAGGTGGCAAGCGGACGCTTCGGAGTGACAAGCCGTTACCTTGTCAGCGCGAAGGAAATCCAGATCAAGATGGCCCAGGGGGCAAAACCCGGTGAGGGCGGCCATCTGCCCGGCAGGAAGGTCTACCCGTGGATCGCGAGGACGAGGCACTCGACTCCCGGCGTGAGCCTGATCTCGCCGCCCCCTCATCACGATATCTACTCGATTGAGGATCTGGCTCAGCTGATCTATGACCTGAAGAATGCCAACAAGAACGCGCGGATCTCGGTAAAACTTGTCTCGGAGGCGGGAGTGGGAACTGTCGCCGCCGGCGTCGCCAAGGCGGGCGCGGGGGTCGTCCTGATCTCCGGGTACGACGGGGGAACCGGCGCGGCGCCTCTTTCCTCCATCCACAACGCCGGGCTCCCGTGGGAGCTTGGTCTTGCGGAGACGCACCAGACCCTGGTCGCCAACGGTCTGCGCGGCAGGGTCGTGATTGAGACGGACGGCAAGCTGATGAGCGGCAGGGACGTGGCAATCGCAGCCATCCTCGGCGCGGAGGAGTTTGGCTTCGCCACGGCGCCCCTCATCGCTATGGGATGCGTGATGATGCGCGCCTGCCAGTCCGATACCTGCCCGATGGGCATCGCGACGCAGAATCCCGAGCTCAGGAAGCGCTTCGCGGGGAAGCCGGAGCATGTGGAGAACTTCATGCACTTCATCGCGAGGCAGCTAAGGGAGATCATGGCTTCTCTCGGGGTGCGCTCGGTGGAGGAACTGGTGGGGAGGACGGATTTCTTAAGAGTGCGCCCGGATCTCACGGAGAAACAGCAGAAACTGGACCTCTCCCGCATACTGATGCCGGCAAGGAGAGAGGATGCCGCGGTTTCCTCCTATGATTTCCGCCTGAACCTGACGAAGGATGAGCTTGAGCTTCTCTCCTCCGGCGAGGTGAGGATGGCCCTGGAAAAGGGAACTCCTGCGGAGATCTCCGTGAAGGTGAGGAATACGGACAGGACCTTCGGGACGCTGCTCGGCGCGGAGATCACGAGAAGGTATCCGGAGGGCCTTAAGGAGGACTGCATCACGGTGCGCTGCGCCGGTTCGGGAGGGCAGAGCTTCGGCGCGTTTATTCCGCGCGGCCTGACGCTGGTGCTTACGGGCGACACCAATGATTACTTCGGCAAGGGATTATCCGGCGGCAAGCTGGTCCTCAGCGCACCTGAGGAAGCGGGATATGACCCGCAGGAGAACATCATCGCGGGAAACGTGGCATTCTACGGCGCGACGTCCGGGCAGGCCTACATTGCGGGCATGGCCGGTGAGCGCTTCGCCATAAGGAATTCCGGAGCGACGCTGGTGGTCGAGGGCGTCGGCGAGCACGGGTGTGAATACATGACCGGCGGAACGGTCGTTGTCCTGGGATCTGCCGGGAAAAACTTTGCCGCGGGCATGAGCGGCGGCGTGGCCTTTGTCCTCGACGAGGACAACCGTCTCTACCGCAACCTCAACCGGCAGATGGTCCGGATGGAGAATGTGGACAGCAGAACCGACAGGGAGGAGCTCCGGCGGATTATCGCCGAGCATGTGCGCTGCACCGGATCGGCGAAGGGGAAAGAGGTCCTGGAACACTTTGCGGAGTACGTGCCGCAGTTCAAGAAGATCATCCCCTCGGACTACAAGGAGATGCTCCGGCTCATCGCGAAGTACGAGGAGCGGGGGACAGATTCGGAGACGGCGCGCATCGAGGCCTTCCGGGAATTTGTAGGCTGACGGTGAGCATCAGCACATGGGCATGCCATTTAGGCGCTGAAGCGAACCAATGGTGTAAGGGGCGGCATTTTTGAGCGGAGGAGCATCATGGGCAAGATCACTGGATTTCTGGAATATGCGCGGAAGGACGGCGCAGTAAGGAGCGAGGAAGAGAGGGTTCAGGACTTCCTGGAGTTCCACGC
>OMSM01000252.1 GCA_900313745.1 uncultured Lachnospiraceae bacterium | reverse complement strand
GCCGTGACCCAGTCATAGGAGCTCTTTACATCCGCCTCCATCATCACCGGGTCCTGCCACCAGCGGTCCTTGTCATAGAAGAGCGGCCTGGACGTCCAGTCCGCGGGATACCAGTCCCAGCAGATCGTCCGCCTTCCGTCCAGGTCGGGGCGAAGCGTAAGCGGCCCGAACTCATGCAGCCACTCCATCACCTCCGCGCTCCGTCCCACCCGGTCCAGTGTGTACTGCGCCGTCTCCCTCGCCCTGCCAAGGGGCGAGACATAATAATTCTTCACCGGAATCCTGCAGAGCCTTTCGGCAGCGAGCTCCGCCTCCCTCCTGCCCCTCCCGGTGAGGCAGTCGTGCTGGTAATCCGGATCTCCGTGCCGGACGATGATTATCTTCATTGGTCCTCCGCCTCCGTCACAATCCGGGAGTTCTCCGTCTGCGGAAGCCACAGCGGCCGCAGAAGTCCCACCAGAATGAGAACGGCCGCTATCACGGCGAGCACGGCTATTTTCTCTCTGCGCGTAAGCGCGCGATGTACATCCATTATTTTCCCCACTCTTTGTTGGGCTTCCTGCCCATGACAAGTACCAGCTCACCGCCGGCCGCAAGATCCTCGTGCGCAAGGAACGGGCGGTTTAAGGGCCTTCCGTTCAGCTCCGCGCTCTGGATATAGCGAAGGCCGTCCCCCGCGCCTCTGGCCGTGACCGTAAAACTCTTCCCGCCTCCGACATCGATGACCGCCTCGTCGAAAAGAGGCGTGCCTATGGCATATTCGGCCTTTCCCGGGCACACCGGATAGAATCCCGCTGCCGAGAAGACGAACCAGCTCGACATCGCCCCGCCGTCCTCGTCGCCGCAGATGCCGGTGATTCCGTCGGTAAACCAGATGTCCATGAGATCCCTCAGCTTCTTCTGTGCCTTCCAGGGTGCCCCGTAGTAGTCATAGAGGTAGGGAATATGGAAATCCGGTTCGTTGCCCATCGCGAACTGGCCCATCAGGCCGGTCGCGTCCGGATACTGTCCCATGTAGGAGTATTTCCAGCGGTCCCCCGTATTATGCCGGAAGAGGTCGTCGAGTTTTGCCGCGGCGGCCTCCGGGCCGCCCATAAGCCCGCCAAGGCCCTCCGGATCGTGGAAGACGGACCAGGTATAGGTGTAGGTGTTGTTCTCGGTGGTGTAATCCCTGCCGCCAGGTCCTCCGGAATAGATCGGGTCAAAGTCCTCGACCCACTCACCGTCCGCGGATTTCGGGCACATCAGCCCCACCTCGGGGTTATAGAGCCTGCGGTAGTTCTGCCCCCTAGCATACAGTTTCTCCGCGAGCTCATGCTTTCCGAGCGCCTCAGCGATCTTTCCGGCGCACCAGTCGTCGTAGGCATGCTCCAGCGTCACCGAGATAGCCTGCCTCTTCTCGAACTCCACCGCGAGCGGGCTCGTCTCCGTCTCCCCCTTCTTCAGCGCGGGGAAGAAGCCCTTCTCGTAGTAGCAGCGGTCCTCGTCCCTCGCATCCGCCCCGCAGCACCAGGGCATCATCGCCTGGGTCTCCGCGTTCTTCAGTATTCCCTCGAACGCGGTCCTGTAATCCGCCTCCACACCCTTCGCGAGGGCGTCGGCGAAGAGGGACGCCGCATGGAATCCGATCATGACAGGGGAGTCGCCGGAAATTCCGGGGAAGGAGGGCATAAGCCCGCTCTGCTTGTACATCAGGTTGTAGCTCTCCAGGATATCCCTGTGCCTCTCCCCGTCCACAATAAGCTGAAGGGGATGCATGCAGCGGAAGGTGTCCCAGAGCCCGTCTCCCGTGTAGAAGGTGCCCTCGTGCACCTTCCCGTCGTAGTTGCTGTAATAGCGGCCGTCCTCCGTATAGTTGGTCATGCGCTGGAACGCACGGTAAAGCGCGGTGTAGAACACGGTCTTCTTCGCCTCCGTGTTGCCGCTCACACGGATTTTGGAGAGCTGGTCGTCCCAGATCTGCTGCGCCTTTTCAGCCGTCACGTCAAAGCTCAGGCCTTCCGTCTCCTCAGCGAGAAGGCGCTTCGCGCTCTCAAAGGAGATGAGGGAGACCGCGCCGCGCACCGTCACCCCGCTCTCCGGCACCCCGAGGACAAGTATAGCGCCGTTTTCTCCGGAGTTCTCCCCTGCGGTGCCCTCAGGCGGAAGCGGCGCGTCAAGGGAGACTGCGATGTACTGCATCATCTCCTTCCCTCTCGGGACGAGGGCTTTTACAAGAATCAGGCCGTCCTCCACAGCGATGCTTCCGCCGGGCGCGGTGAGTTTTAACCGGTCCGCCCCCGTGAAGCGGTGCAGGTAAACGTGCTCCGTCACCGTGGACTCCGCGACGATGTCCATCTCCTCCAGCTCGGTGCGCTGGTAATAGCAGCGGAAATCCTCCAGGCTGTGGTCTATCGTGTTGTCAAAACTGTCCCCGCCCGGGAGCGCCCTGCCCGGCGTGACGTACGCCCCGCCCAGGGGATAGCCGACGAGAACGTCGCTGCAGAAGTAGTCGCTGCAGCCGGAAACCAGCGGCGTGCTTCTCGCCGGGCTGTAAGGAAGCATCACCTCCGGCCGGCAGGTCTGGAGCATGTGGGAAATCGTTCCGATGTAAGGATTGACGTAATCTGACAAGCGCTTCATGATGTTTTGCCCTCCTTAATCAATGCTGTTCCTTAACAATGCTTTTCCCTAATTAATAATTTCCTCGTTCAGAGCCACCCTGCGCTTGTAAGCCAGGGAATCAGGTCGGACAGCGAATCCAGCACCCCGCCGCAGAGCGACCGGAGCTCCTCGTCCGGAGGAACCATGTCGGGAACCATCAGCGTGAGCATCCCCGCCGCGTGCCCCGCCCGGACGCCGTTCTCGCTGTCCTCCACGACGACGCAGTGCTCCGGGGATACCCCAAGCTCTTTTGCGGTCATCAGGAAGATGTCCGGCGCGGGTTTGCCGTTAGGCAGCCGGTTGCCGCTGATCACGCGGTCGAAGCGCCCGGCAAAGCCCGTTCTTTCAAGATAGCTCACCGCCGTCTCCATGGCGGTCGACGTCGCGATGGCGGTGATGATCCCTGCCCTGTGAAGGCCGTCCACCGCCTCGGCCGCCCCCGGCTTTACGGGGATGCCTTTCTCCAGCTTCTTCACGACCAGCGCCTTCTTGCGGGCGACCGTCTCCTCCGGATCAAAGCCGGCGTCCTTAAGCATCCCGCTGATGCTCTCCGCGCTTCTTCCGATGAACCTCTGGTAAAGCTCCACCGGAACGCCGGTCTCCAGCCAGGAGCTGCGGTAGATCCTCTCCGTGTCGAAGAGCGTGCCGTCCATATCGAATATTACTGCCTTGTCCATGCTGCCTCCGGTGCGTCGGCACCTTGATTATCCGCGGTTGTTTCTTTTGTCCAGCTCCGCGCAGATCCTGTCGTACTCCTCCTCGTCCAGAACGTAATGCTTCTTATATAAGAAGTAGGACGCGAGCATCAGCGCGCAGGGAAGCACGGTCATGGAAAGAAGAAGCCCCACGGTCTGCCCGTGGGCGACATTCCCGATGATCCCCGCGATGCCGGAAAGCTTCGCCTCGTCGGTGATCTCCCCGAGGGAGGCCATCTGCTCATAATCGGAGATCTGGTTGGTGTAGTTCGTCACGCCGAAGATGAGGTAGCTCACCGTGACGATCACAATGCAGAGCGCCGAGGCAAGTTTTGTCAGGAAGGGGCGGAGTGAGGCGATGATCGCCTCGTCCCTTGTGCCGTGCTTGTATTCATTGTACTCCACCGTGTTGATGATGGAGATCATCATGATGAGGTAGAAGCCGTACTGGCCGAAGTTCGCGAGCATGTAGCCCACGGTGATGATCCAGAATTTCACCATGGACGCGTGCATTCCGATGCCTGCGAGGATCATGACCGCGTATCCTGCGCTGCCCGTGACCGCCATGATGCGCATCAGCTCCTTCCGGTGCATCTTGCGGGAGATCGCGGGATAGAACACCATGAGAACCGCGGTCACCGCAAGGCCGATGGTGGAGAAGGTGGAGTACAGCCCGCCCTCGTAGCCGAAATCAAAATAGATGTAGGTGGAACCAAGCCCGCCGAGGATGATGCCGTTGCCGATCTGCTGAAGGAGGAAGATCACGGCGATCCAGCGGAGCTGGTCATTTCCGGTGATGGTCCCGATGATTTTCTTAAAACTGATGGGAGGCGCAGGTTCATTGTCCGCCGTCCTGGTCTCGGTGACCCCGAAGATCGTGAAGGCAAGGAAAAGAGGCGCGAGTATGCAGACCACAAGAGCGATGATTCCGTAGGCCTTCTGCGCGCTTCCGCCGATGGTGCCCGATCCCGTCGTGAAGATCGGGATAAGCATTCCGGCCAGTGTTCCTCCCACTCCGGCAAAAAGCGTCGCCCTGGAGGTGAACTGGTTGCGGGCGTCCGCGTCGGATCCCAGCGAGGGAATCATCCCCCAGTACGAGATGTCGTGCATTGTGTAGGTGATGCTGTAAGCGAAATAGATCACGCCGAAGAACACGATGAAGGCCCATCCGGTGAGCCGGGTGTTGAAGGCGAGATAGACTACGACCGAGGTCGAGAGGATGCCGATGGCCAGCCAGGGCTTGAACTTGCCCCACTTCGTCCTTGTGCGCTCGATGATGTTGCCCATGATCGGGTCGTTTAAGGCGTCAAAGATCCGGGCTGCCACCATGATTCCCGTGATGGACATGAGCTGCGCCGGGGTCAGCGCCCGCGTGAAGAGAATAAACGTGAGGATGTAGTTGGTGAAGAGGGCGTAGATCATGTCCCTGCCCACCGTCCCAAGAGGGAACATCCAGAGATTTTTCTTCCTTATCTGTTCTTCGTTCATACTTATCTCCCTTCCGGATAAGAATAATTAAGTGCGTTAAGTATATCATACTCGTCATGCCGGTCAAAGACGGTCACATAGCCGCCAAGGGACTCCGCCTTCGCCCTGAGCACCCTGGAGTGCCCGTACACCAGGATTTTGCACAGGTACCTCCCGTTCCGCGCTTCCTGTATGAGGTTCGCCCCCGCGGAGTTGCCGTCCAGCGCGACAAGCACAGAGGGCATCCTGCGGAAGATCTCGTAGGCTATGCTCTTGTAGATGCCCATTCCCGCAGGCTCGATGGCTACACGGATAAAAACTCCGCTCCTCTTCAGTTTTGACCGCTCCGCCGCGGTGATTTCGGAGGGAACGAAGGCGTAGACGGGGATCCTCCCTTTATTTTCCTCCAGCAGCAGGCGCTCATATCCGGAGAGGGTGTGTCCGATGACGAAGATATCCCTTCCGGGATCGGCTCTGTCAACGAGGCTCTCCACCACCCTCATGCCCTCCCTGGTCATCCTGGTCGAGTGGCGGTCACTGTTGAAGCTTCCCCCCGACAGGATTACCGGCCGGCGGTCCTCCGGAAGCTCCCTTATCTGTCCGGCGAGCTCCGACGCCGCATCGAGGCGCTCCGCGGCCTTATGCTCCCCCGGCAGCCCGGTGCCGGCGGATTCCCGCACCCTGCGCGAAAGGAATTCCCGGACCTCCTCCGGAGTCCCGGCCGGAAAATCCCTCATCTTTCTCCGGAAGGCCTTAAGGCTCGCCTCCAGGATCCGGTCCTCCGACGCCCTCATGAAGAGCAGCTCCTCATGGCTTAAGCGGAGCAGCCTCTCCAGGGCGATCTCCTCGTCTATGGAATCCGTGCCGTAGAGGGCCCCTCCGTCGGTTCCCTGCACGCACATGACCCCGCCCTCCAGATACTGCTTCAGGGGATGGCGGGCGAGGGAGCTTAAGTTGTTCAGACGGACATTGGAGGTCAGCTGGAACTCGAGCACGGCGCGGCTGCCGGCGAGCTCCGCGATGAGCTGCCTGCCCCTCGGGGAACGGAGGTCCGCCGTGTAAAGTCCGTGCCCGATTCTTAAGTGGGGCATCTTCTGCCCCGGGGAGAGTGCTTCCTTCACGCACCGCACGCTGTTGGCGACATTGTCCTTAAGGCTGTCGTTCTCACCCGCATGGATGCGGATAACGAAGTCATCGTCCCCGGCGGCGATCTCCACAAGCCCGCCGATCACCGGGGAGAGCTCCCTGATGTCGTTGATCTCCTCTCCGACGATGTCCGCGCCTGCCACGTAGGGATCCGGGGCCACTGCTCTTATGGTCCGGAGGTTGGACGCGTAATCGTTCATTGTCACACTGTCCTTGACGATTGTGAGAGGGATCCTTCGTATGGCGGCGAGAAAACGCAGCACTACCCCGGTCTCCGCCGTGATCGCCGGCATCACCTCGTGCACGGCTTTAAGCATCTCCGGCGCGGCGTCGGGTTTTACCAGTGTCGTGTCCGAGATCTCCGCGTAAAGAATGCCCCGGCTCCGGTAATTCCTTGCGATCCAGAGCAGTTTGTCCTGGAAGAGCGAATTGCCGCGGTAGGCCGGATTCCCGCGGTCCAGAAGGCACCGGGACAGCACCGAAACTATGTCCGCATCGGGGATGCGGCGGATATCCTTAAGCTCGATCTTATCCGGATGCGGCACCCCTTTGGTGAAAACATAACGGTACAGGTAGACCTTCTCCAGATTGGTGAACACCGCCTGGCCGTCCTTTAACACCGCAAGGGAATCGCGTATTCTCGCGAGATTCCAGGCTGCATTGTCCGGGTTGTTCAGGATAAGGTCGGCAAAGTTGATAAAGGTATTGTCGTCGATTTTCCTCCGGAGATATTTGCCGGTAAGAGGGGAATCCTCGAACTTCCTCTCCGCCTCCGCGCGGTCTTTCCTCAGCGCGGCCTTCTGGGACTCGGTTAAGCGGAGCTCAAGTTTCCGGATGTAATAGAGGGGATAGCGGATCTGATGGGCAATTCCGAGCGCGATCAGCACGTCCGGCGCCAGGTTTCCGTTCATGTGCGTGTGAAGATCCGTGTGGAATTTGCAGTCGTTCAGGATATAGGACTTGATCACGGTGTCCCGCAGACTCCCGCGGTAATCCTTGGTCTGGCTCATGAGCGTCTTGGCGATGGAGGGAATAGAGGCCTTAAGCTCCACCCTGCAGCTGGGGGTGCCGGACTCCTCTCCCGCCATATCTCCCGAACCCGTATCCGTGATTCCTGCAGGGCTTCCGGCCGTCCGGCCTTCTCCGGGGGGATCCGCGTAGATATTGGCCACCTTGGTGTCCCCAAGCCGGAAGACATAGACCCTCCGGTTGTACGCGTCCACATAGCAGGGAACCTCGCCGTCGATAATATAGAGCCCGTCCACATCCTCGGTAAGGGGAAGCGCGCAGAGCTTTGCCAGGTTCTTTATCAGGTTGCCCGTGTGATGATTCGGCGTGCGCAGCGTGTAGTACATCCGCTCCCCGTCCAGCCTCAGATCGACGATGATGTCCTTCTCCTTGTCGAGGTAGAATCGTCCGAAATCCGTCATGGTATTCCTCATCCGCTCTATCTTAGGAGCGCCCAGAAGGCCACCGCGCTCGCCGCGGCGACATTGAGCGAGTCCACGCCGTTCTGCATGGGGATCTTTACCGCGTAGTCACTGTCCCGCACGGTCACGGCCCTTAATCCTGTGCTCTCCGACCCCAGAAGGACGGCAAGCCTGTCCTCGCCGCGAAGTACAGGGTCGTCCACATCCACCGCTTTATCGGTGAGCGCCATTGCGGCAGCCTTGAACCCCATGCGGTGAAGTGCCGCGATGTTTGCAGGCCTGCGCCCCTTGTTCCCGTCCTCGTCCGCGGGCGGGATATAGTCCGCGCCGTCCTCGTCCGCAAGCCAGGTCCAGGGGATCTGGAAGACCGTCCCCATGCTCACCCGGATCGCGCGCCTCTGCAGCGGATCCCCGGACCCCCGCGTAAGGAGCAG
>OMSM01000051.1 GCA_900313745.1 uncultured Lachnospiraceae bacterium | reverse complement strand
TTCTTTCCGGAGCTTCTGCAGGGCTTCGGAGACAGTACGGCACTACTTAAAGAAAAACCGACATAACAATCATGCATGATTACTCCGGGAAACCGGAGAACAAATTTTCTCAAATTATGTGGACGGGCCTCTTCTTCGGGAGAGGCCCAAAGTATATGGTGAGAAACTGCAGCAGGAAAAGAAGCACAGAAAGAAAAGGAGCGCCATGGTCCAGGACGACAACTACCGCGCTGAAGAATCTGAAGAAGTAAACGAATTCCGATATGTGAACGAAGGCCCGAAACAGAACCCAGACGACTTCGCCCCTGTCTCCGGCAGACACTCCGGACGCTCCTCTCACTCCCACAGAAGGAGAAGATACCGGAGCCGCAGAAGGACAGCCCTGATCGTCTGCCTCTCGCTGGTGCTCGTCGGTATACTCGTGATCGCGGGCTGCGGCTTCCTCGAGGCGACAGGCAAGCGTTCCCTCTATGAGAACCGGGTCGGCGAGGCATCTCCTACTCTGGCGGAAGCGCCCACGGCAGTCGCCGAGAAGGAGGAGGAATACGAGTATGTCCTCCCGGAGACCACGAAGTGGGATGACCGCTGGATACGCTACCACGGCAAGGTCTACCAGTACAACGAGGACATCCTTACCCTTTTCCTCATGGGAATAGACACGGACAAGAAGGTTGCCCCCGCGGCGGACGCGATCAGCGGCGGACAGGCCGACGGGCTCTACCTCATGGTGATGAACCCGCACACGGCAAAGCTTTCCCTGATCGCCATCAACAGGAACACCATGGTGGACATGGATATCCTGGATACGGACGGCAGCGTGATCACCAACATGCCTGCCCAGATCTGCCTCGTTCACGGCTACGGCGACGGGATGGAGCTCTCCTGCGAGAAGCAGACGAAAGCAGTATCGGATCTTTTGTACAACCTGCCGATCCACGCCTACGCTTCCCTGAATATGGGCGCGGTACCGACGCTCAACGACGCTGTCGGCGGGGTGACGGTGCGCCGCATGACCTACGAGAACGGCGAGATCATCTACGGAGATGAGGAGACACTCTACGGCAAGGACGCCTACCGCTACATCCGAAGCCGCGGAAGCGACTTCGGTTCCGCCAACTACCGCCTGGAGAAGCAGAAGGAGTACCTGAACGCCTTCATCTCCAAACTGGGCCAGAATTTTTTTTTTAATCATACGGCGACCACCGAGATCTACACCGCCATCTCCCCCTACATGGTCACAGACATCGACCTCACCGAGGCGCTCTATCTCGCGACCCAGGTCTCCTCCTACGACACGAAGCCCGCGGTCTTCGGGCTCGACGGTGAGACCGTCATGGGCGATAACGGGTATGAGGAGTTTTACCCCGATGACATCGAACTCTACGACCTGATCATCAAGGTTTTCTACGAGGAGGTTGACCTCGGCGGGAATTAATCCTTCCCGCTCTCCTCCCGGATAAGTTCAAGCAACCGGCGCGCTGCGACAGGCAGCGCGCTTTTTGTGTTTATCGCAATATAGAATTTCCTGCGGGGAATGACCTGGCTGAACCTCAGCTCGAAGAGCTGCCCGCTGTCCAGGTACTCCTTTGCGAAGTCCCTGACCACGGAACCTACGCCAAGGTTGCGCAGTGCGAACTGGACGATCATGTCACTGGTGGCAAGCTCGAACTCCGGACGGATGGTCACCTTGCTGCGCGCCATGAACTGGTCCATGTAGGTCCGGCTGGAGGTCCTGCCCTCCAGGCAGATCAGAGGGAGCTGCTCCAGTATCCCGAAGTCCAGTGTGCGGTTCTTGTACTGGATGAACCTCCTCGCGGCCACAAAAGTGTCCTGGATCTCCCGCACCGGGGTAAACTCGATTCCCGGCGTCTCGGGAACAGGGCCGGAGACCACCGCAAAGTCGACGATCTCCCGGGAGAGCGCATCCAGCGTCTCCGGCGTAGGCGCGTTGTTCACCGTCACCTTGATCTCCGGATATCCCTCGTGGAACCGCTCCAGGAAGGGCAGCAGGTAATATTTGAGCGTCATGTCGCTTGCGCCGATATGCAGCTCTCCCAGCTCCAGGCTGAGCATCTGGCGAAGCTTCTTCTCTCCCAGTTCGATCTGCTCCACGCCGCGCTTTACATAGCCGTAGAGCAGCTCTCCCTCCTTCGTAAGTTTTACCCCTCTCGACGTCCGGTTGAAGAGCTCGGCGCCGAGATCGCGCTCAAGATGCCTCAGCTGCTGCGAAACCGCGGGCTGGGACACGGAAAGCTCGTCCGCAGCCACGGTCAGCGAGCCGTGCTTCGCCACATGATAAAACACCCTGAAATATTCCAGATTGGTATCCATATTCCTCGTCCGGTCCGGTTCCCGCCTTAAGCGAGAGGGGACTTCCTGTAGATGATGTCTTCCCTTCCGGGACCGTTGCTCACCATGGTGATCGGGAAGCCGATGTGCTTCTCGATGAAATTCACGTAATTTCTCGCGTTCTCCGGAAGCTCCTCAAAGGACCGGATTCCGCGGATGTCGCACTTCCATCCGGGAAGCGTCTCGTAGACCGGCTTTGCCCTGTCAAGATCGGGGGTCACCGGAAATTCCGTCGTGATGTTTCCGTCCACATCGTAGGCCACGCACACCTTGATCTCATCCAGGTACCCAAGGTCGTCGAGCACGGTAAAGGCAACGTCCGTCGCACCCTGCAGCCTGCACCCGTACTTCGAAGCCACGCAGTCGTACCACCCCATCCTGCGGGGCCTCCCTGTTGTCGCGCCGTACTCTCCGCCGTCGCCGCCGTGGTTTCTCATGGTCTCCGCCTCTTCCCCGAAAATCTCGGAGACGAAGGCGCCCGCCCCGACCGCGGAGGAATAGGCCTTGCTCACCGCGACGATCTGCTTTATCTCATAGGGCGGGATTCCCGCGCTCACCGCGCCGTAGCCCGCGATTGTGGGCGAGGACGTCACCATAGGATATATCCCGTTGTCCGGATCCTTCATGGTGCCGAGCTGTCCCTCCAGAAGGACAGTTTTTCCTTCTTTTACAGCCTTATACAGGTATTCCGAGGTGTTTCCGACAAAGGGGGCGACCTCGTCTCTCCAGGTAATAATCGTCCTGTAGAGTTCCTCCCGGTCGATGGGGTCGGTGTGGTAGAGGTTGACGAGCAGCACGTCCTTGACCTCGGCCACCCTGTCGATCTTGTCCCTTATGCTCTTCTCCGTTCCGAAAAGCTCATTGATCTGCCAGCCGATCTTGGCGTATTTGTCCGAGTAGAACGGGGCGATGCCGGATTTCGTGGAGCCGAAGGATTTGCCGGCGAGTCTCGCCTCCTCCAGTGTGTCGAAAAGGATATGATAGGGCATCATGACCTGCACCCGGTCCGAGATCATGATATTCGGCATCGGGACTCCCCTGGAGGTAATCTCCCGGATCTCATTCATGAACTTGGGGATATCCAGCGCTACGCCCGCAGCGATGATATTCATGATCTTCTGATGAAACACGCCGGAGGGAAGCGTGTGAAGCGCAAACTTCCCGTATTCGTTTACAATGGTGTGCCCTGCGTTCGCCCCGCCCTGGAAGCGGATGACGACGTCCGCCTGGTCCGCCATCATGTCCGTGATTTTTCCCTTACCCTCGTCGCCCCAGTTGGCGCCTACTACTGCCTTTACCATCCGCTGTCTCCCTTCTTCTCTCCGCTTCGCGGCGCGGCCGCGGCGGTCTTCCTTCAGCACCCTGCCGACAGTTCACAGCACAGCCGCTCACTGTCGCGGTATTCTCACATAAAAACTTACCCCGGTGAATTTCACCGGGGTAAAGTATAACTGTACATGATATATAAGTAAAGAAAATATAATGAATGGCAGATATAGATTATTCTTATATCACTGTTTCCCGGCCGGGTAAAGGGACGAGCCGGTCATACATTGATCTCCGCTTTCACTCCCAGGACATCCCTGTTGGCGTCCAGGACAGGCTTTATCACCGTCGCGAGGAAGCGCTCGACCTGGTGCGGGGCGATGCCGATGTACCTTGAGGGATCCATCGCGGCTTTCAGGTCCTCCTCCTTGAGATTGAAGGCGGGATCCGCTGCGATAAGCTCCAGGAGGTTGTTGTCCAGTCCCTCCTCCTTCACCCGTCTTCCGGCCTGCATGGAGAGTTCGCGGATCTTCTCATGCAGCTCCTGGCGGTCCCCGCCTGCCTTCACCGCGTCCATGAGGATGTTCTCCGTCGCCATGAAGGGCAGTTCCGCCATCATGTGCTTCTCAATTACCTTGGTATATACCTTCAGCCCGTCGGTGACATTAATGCACAGGTCAAGTATGCCGTCCACAGCGAGGAAGGCCTCGGGTACGGATATTCTCTTGTTGGCCGAGTCGTCCAGTGTCCGCTCGAACCACTGCGTTCCTGAAGTAATCGCCGGGTTAAGGGCATCCGCCATCACATAGCGTGCGAGGGAGCAGATCCTCTCCGAGCGCATGGGATTGCGCTTGTAGGCCATTGCGGACGAACCGATCTGGCTCTTCTCGAAGGGCTCCTCCACCTCCTTTAAGTGCTGGAGAAGCCTTATATCCGTCGCCATCTTCATCGCCGACGCCGCAATTCCCGCAAGGACGTTCAATACCATGGTGTCCACCTTTCGGGAGTAGGTCTGTCCGGATACAGGGTAGCAGGCATCAAAACCCATCTTCTCCGCGATCATGGGATCAAGGGCGTCGACCTTGTCCACGTCGCCCTCAAAGAGCTCAAGGAACGATGCCTGGGTTCCGGTGGTACCCTTGCTTCCAAGGAGCTTCAGCCCCGCCCTGACATGTTTTACCTCCTCCAGATCCAGGCAGAACTCCTGCATCCACAAGGTGGCACGCTTCCCCACGGTCGTGGGCTGTGCGGGCTGGAAATGCGTGAAGCCGAGAGTCGGCGTCGACTTGTAGGTGTCCGCAAAGACGGACAGCCCCGCAAGGACATTCACGAGCTTGGTGTGGACCAGGTCCAGCGCCTCGCGCATGAGGATGATGTCGGTGTTGTCGCCGACGTAGCAGCTTGTTGCGCCTAAGTGGATAATGCCCTTCGCCCTGGGACACTGGAGCCCGTAGGCATAGACATGGCTCATCACGTCGTGGCGCACTATCCTCTCCCTCGCCCTGGCCTCATCGTAGTTGATGTCGTCGGCGTGGGCCTTCAGCTCCTCTATCTGCTCGTCGGTGATCGGGAGCCCAAGCTCCTTCTCCGTCTCCGCGAGGGCGATCCATAGCCGCCTCCAGGTGCGGAATTTCTTGTCCTGGGAGAAGATGTACTGCATCTCCCTGCTGGCATATCTCTCCGAAAGAGGACTGCTGTATCTGTCCGTCGGCATCCCTGTTCTCCTTTCCCGCCCCGGAATCCCGGGGCCTCAGCCTGTTCATCCGACCGTCATGTTGGCACGGTAGTTGCTCCTCAGCTCTTTAAGCGTCGCGGCGAGCTCCTCCGCGAATTCCTGGCTGTCCCCGTCCTTCTTCAGGTTCTTTAAGCGGGCGATCTGCCTGCTTCCTATAGTGCTCTCCGCGTAGTCCCTTACCTCCTCCATGCGCTTCTCCAGCGCAAGCGAGGCGTCATAGGCCTCGGGATGCCTCGCGATGAACGAGACATAGTCCGCATCCGGCAGGTACAGCCTAATCGCCGCAAGATAATCGCGGTAAAACTTCCTGCTGCCCGTGAGGCGGTACGCGCGGTCGAAACAGTCCGCCGCGTACGCGAAGCGGAACAGCTCGGTGTAAATCACGCCGCGGCTGTGCTCCACCCTTGCGCGCATGTTGCGCTCCTCCGCGGGCAGGCTCTCCAGGATCGCGTCATATTCCGAGAGCGCCTGGTAGAAATGCCCGCTGTCCATGAGGTAATCCGCCTTGGCCTCCCTCTGCTCGAAGAGCTCGAGCCCCTCGCCGGCACGGAGGATAGCGACGGTCTGCTTCTTGAGCTCTTCGCTCAGGTAATCGCTTGCCCTTAAAAGCGTCTGGACGAATTCCGGGAGCACGCCCTTCACGCCCAGAAGCGCGGAAAGCGACCTGGAGAGCTCGTTCAGCCCGCACTCCTCCGAGAGCCACTTCACCAGCGCGGGATCCACGAGGTCCTCGCTGAGAAACTGCGCGCTCTTGTATACCGCGTAGCAGAGCTCCTCGAGGCTGTAGACGTTCCAGTCGAGTTCCTTCAGGTGATATGGATTTCTGGCCCGGACGCCAGTAGTTGTAAGTATCGGCATTTCCTTCTCCGGAACAGGCGCGGCGGGCTTTGCGCTGCCGCACCTCTTAAGCTAGATTCCCTCGATCTTCTTGTCCCACACCTGCTCGGTGGATGGGAATATTTCCCCGAACCCCAGGTCCTCGACGTGAACGGAGAGCGTCGTCGGATCGGTCATGGTGATGCGCACCTTGAGCCTTGTGGTGCGCTCCGGCCTCGCGGGAGGATTCTCCAGCACGACCGGGATCGTCGTCATGCTGCCTCCGGTGAGCGGAGTCACAACGAACTGCAGCTCATTTCCCGAATCCAGGATGTACTCCTCTTCCTTCTGCACCTCATACCAGTTCTCTCCCGCGGAAAGAAGGGGCTGATAGGTCGGATGCCCGTTCCTGTCCACCATGATTCCGATGTTGGATTTAAGCCTGTTCTCCCCGAGGAAGAAGTAATCGGAGGCGTGAACAGGGGGATTCATCCTGACCATCGCGCCGTAGGCCGCGCCCTTGCTGTAGAGATTGCTCCCAAGGAACACACGCCGGTGATAGGTCAGATAAGAGACGGACTTCTTCATCCACTGGTCCTGGAACCCGTCCCCGAGGAGGAACACGGAGGAGATCTCCTGCTCCGGGGCAATCTTCTTCAGGATGCTGTAGAAGCGGGTATCCCGCTCGTCCTCCGCGGGTTCGGCCGCGGGGAGATAGTCCTTCTTCTCCTCTTCCTCGGGCAGCTCCCCTCTCATCATCTCGGGGAATTCGGCGTACTCCGTGAAGGCGACGACCGGAGTCGCGTGATTGTTGTACCGCATGCGGATGACCTTCATCGCGTGCATGCCGTCGTACTCACAGATCATCGCCCCTTTTTCGTGCATCGACGCGGGCTGCATCAGCATATAGTGATAAAAGGATCCCGCATGGCTCTCCGAGAGGATGTTCTCCACCGGGAGCGAGAGGAACTCCTTCATCTTGTTCAGCGCGTTCACCGTGGCGGTATCCATCACCTCGGACGTAAACATGATGCAGCTGATCTCATCCGCGGGGATGGAATCCTGCATCAGCGCGAGCACCCTCCGCACGAAGAGGGCAAGCAGTGAACACGGGTCGTAGTCCTGGTCCTCGATCCGGACGGGATTTCCCTTCACCGCCGAGGAGAAAATATGATTGACCAGGGTCCCGCCCCCGCGGCTCTGGACGCGTTTTGCCTCCTCCCCGCAGTACCATAGGTTCGCCCCGGTCTTCTTCACCAGCGCGGTGGGTATGCTGAAGGGGTCGATGTCGTCGTCCGGGCGTACCCGGAAGGTCACCGGGTCGCTGCCCTGCATTCCGGGGCTGATCCAGGACACCTGGCTTGCGTACTCGCCGATGTCAAAACCGATTTTATATCGCTTCGCACTTTCTCGCGTAAACAGCATATGAACTCCCGCCGCCTATTTCTTCCGGTGGAACAGAGCTTCCACCATGAGAGCCTTCCTGTTGTAGTCTTCCATCACCTTCAGCGCTTCGTCGTAGTGCTTCATCGCGCTCTCCGTGGAGATGCGGTTGATCAGCGCGAACCGGTCGTCCCCCGTGTCCAGGATGCGGGTATCCTGTCCGAACGAGCCGCTCTCCACCACGTTCTTCTGGTCCATGTCGTCCGTGATGAAATACCTGACCTGCTCGCCGAAGAAGAGAATAAACCCGGTGACGTAGATACCGTCGTACATCTCCTTCATCGGCTTGACCAGATACTGGGTGTCGCTCTCCTCCCTGCGGTCAACGGTGTAATGAATGAGTACGTTGGCCCCTCTCCGTCCCCTGAACTGGATCATCGTCTCGTCGGAGTACGCCTGAAGTTCCGGCGTAAGGCCGGCAAAGCGCCGGTAGAACGGGAACACGATATGGCCTCCGATGAGATCCTCCAGGAAGAGCCTGCAGACCGACAGCTCCTTCTCCCCCATCTCCTGGGCGGAGGCGGACATCCTTTTTAAGTAGGCCATGCGGCAGACATCGTAGAGAGGGAGCCCCCTTCTGCTGTACTCCGCGATGTGATCGAAGATCACCGGGCCAAAACTGACGTCATCCGCAAAGTAATAGTGGGAAATCTGCGCGAGCAGCGCGCCGACGCGCTGGGTCGAGGCGCCTCCCTGCTCGAATTCCGAGAGCAGTTCCTCCTCCTCGGGCAGTACAGCCCCGCTGTAAAGCATCTGTGACACAAGGCGGTCGGTGATCCCGTCGGCCTTCATCCCGAAGCCCTTCATCGCGCTGCGGATCTCCGAGAGCTCCACGGAGAGGCCCTCGAACCATCCGGCAAGGTAGGCGAGCATGCGCTCGTCGTACTTGCCTGCGGAGAATACCTCGTGGATCAGCTCGGCGAGTTTTCCGTTCTCCGGAAGCTCGCTCAGAGGAAGCCTTGTGAGCAGCCTCATGAGCATTCCGGGATCCGCGCCCTGAATGTCGTACTTCTCCAGCCACTCCAGCGCCTTTGCGCTCTTTCCCCTCATGGAGAGGAACGCAAGGATCTCCGCGCGCTCGGCCGGCGATGTGCCTTCCGGGGAGACCGCATCGAGAAGCGCGTCAAGCTCCCTCACGCAGTCGTTGTCGTTCAGATAGCGGAGAAGTTTTGACTGAAGATTCTCCCTTATGGAGCGCTCGAGGCTCTTCTCCCTGAGGAGCCTCTCACAGCGGTCGGCATTGAGTCCGCTCACGGCAAAACTCTCCCCCTGGGATACCAGGTAGAGATCGAATTCGCAGATCCCCGTATCGAAGTTCGCTGCCGCCCGCTTAAGGTCGGCAAAGCTTCCGAGGGGCTCAATGATCGCAGGAGTCGAGACCGCGCTCCTCCCGTCGGGCGTGTCCAGGAACAGATGATAGTCCTCCCCGTAGATCGGGGCGGTCAGCTCGCGGTCGTTCACCGCGAAGGTGCGCGTGACGGCGGCGCGGTCATAGGAAATGATCACCGCGCTGACATTGCCCTGGCCGAGATGGATGGCCGAGGAGAAACAGACCTCCGCCGCTGCCGCGGCGTTATGCGCATTGATGTTCTCCGGCCTGAGGTAGTGCTCATAAAGAAACGCCAGGTTCCGCCCGGTATGGCGCCTTGTGAGCTCCGTCTCCACGAAGGAGACGATCTGCGGCCTGTACTGCTCATAGAGCTCCGCAAGGCTCCCCCGGTGCTCGTGGACATAGCGGTAGAGCAGGGCCGTCTTCTG
>OMSM01000471.1 GCA_900313745.1 uncultured Lachnospiraceae bacterium | reverse complement strand
CCTTCAGGGCGTGGACCGCGCCCAGTTTGAGGCAGGGTATGTGGACGGCGTGAAGAACCGCTGGCAGGAGCTCTGGTACATCACCCTCCCGAACATGAAGCCCATGCTGATGTTCGGCGCGGTCATGTCCATCACCCAGGCCTTCGGCGTCTGCGACGTCACAATGGCGCTGTGCGGCTACCCAAGCACGGACTATGCGGCGCGGACGATCGTCACGCACCTGTTCGACTACGGCTTCTCCCGTTTTGAGATGGGATATGCCTGCGCGATCGCGACGATCCTGTTTCTGATTATGATCCTGTGCAACAAAGCCATTCAGAGCATGCTTAGGAGAGTGGGAACGTAATGAAAAAGCAAAAGAAGACGCAGGAAAAAGAATACCGGAGGAAGCTGATTAAGCGCCGCAAGCCCAACCGCTCGGTGGCCGGCGACATCGCGCTGTACCTGTTCCTCCTTATGGTTGCGTTCGTTATGGCCTTTCCCATTATCTATGCAGTCAGCAGCGCACTGAAGCCCCTGGATGAGCTGTTCCGGTTCCCGCCGACGATTTTCGCGAAGCATCCGACGATCGACAACTTCTCGGACCTCTTTGTGACGATGGGCAAGTCCTGGGTGACATTCTCCCGGTACCTGTTCAATACCGTGTTCATCACCTTTGTGGGAACGGCCGGGCACCTGATCATCGCCTCCATGGGCGCCTTCGTCCTGGCGAAATACGAGTTCCCGGGCAACCAGACCTTCTTCAAGATCGTCACGGTCGCCATGATGTTCACCGGCTATGTGACGCAGATTCCGAACTACCTGATTCTCAACCGGCTCGGATGGATCGACACCTACTGGGCGATCATCATCCCGGCCTTCGCCTCGCCGATGGGCCTCTTCCTGATGAAGCAGTTCATGGAAGGCCTTCCCACCTCGCTCATCGAGGCGGCCAAGATCGACGGCGCCAACGAGTGGAGGGTTTTTGCCGGAATCGTCATGCCGAACGTCAAGCCCGCCTGGATGACGCTGATCATCTTCTCGGTGCAGGCTCTGTGGAACAACCGGGCATCCACTTACATTTACTCCGAGGAGCGCAAAACTCTGGTCTATGCGCTTCAGCAGATCCAGAGCGGAGGCATCGCCCGCACCGGTCAGGGCGCGGCGGTTCTGGTGGTCGTCATGGTTGTTCCGATCCTCATTTTCGTGTTCTCCGAGAGCCAGATCCTGGAGACCATGGCAAGCTCGGGATTAAAGGACTAAGCTCCCTCGGAGCCCGGAGGAAGAGTTTTCTATGAAACTGTCAGCAAGATTAGGTGTTCTCGCCGCGGCAGCGGTGATGCTGCTTGCCCCGCTTCCCGCAGCGGCGGCAGGAGGAGAGCCCTCCTATACATACAATTACGATTACTGGGGAGACGTCCAGGACTGTCCGGATCTCTACTCGGTCAGCAAGGTCTTCACCTCCGCCGATCTGGGCCTGGAAACCCGCATGAAGTCCCCGGAAGGGCTGACCGTGCACGGGGATTATATTTACATCTGCGATACAGGCAACAACCGGATTATTGAGCTTATTAAGCATTCGGCAGAGAATCTTGAGGTCACCCGCATCATTGATTCCTTTAAGGGGGATGTGGACAATACCACCTTCAATGCCCCTTCGGATCTGGCGATCTCGGAGGACGGCTTCTGGTATATCGCCGACCGCGGAAACGGCCGCATCCTCAAGCTGGACAGCGAATTCAACTATCAGATGCAGTTCAACAAGCCGGTGGACAACACCCTGGATCCCTCGGTGGCCTTCCAGCCGGCCAAGATCGTCGTCGATACGGCGGGGCGCGTCTACTGTGTCGCTACCGGTATCAACAAGGGTCTCATCAAGTATGAGAACGACGGCACCTTCTCCGGATTTGTCGGCGCGACGCCTGTGACCTTCGACTGGACGGATTACATCTGGAAGCGCTTTGCCACACAGGAGCAGAGGGCGCAGATGCAGTCCTTCGTTCCCACCGAGTACTCGAATCTCTACATGGACTACGAGGGATTCATCTACGCCTGCATCGGTACTGCGGACGCCGATGCCATCCGGGGCAGCCAGATGGACGTTATCCGCAAGCTGAATCTCATCGGTAATGACATTCTGGTCCGCAACGGCGAGTGGGATATCGTCGGAGATCTGTACCTGGGATCGGGCGGCGGCTACAGCGGCCCCTCATGGTTCGCGGACGTGACTGTCATGGACAACGATATATACGTCTGCCTGGACCGCAACCGCGGCAGACTCTTCGGTTACGACGACCAGGGCCGGATGGTGTTCGCCTTCGGTGGCAACGGCAACATGGACGGCTACTTCCGCCGGCCGGTCGCGCTGGAGCACATCGGCCATGAGCTCTACGT
>OMSM01000205.1 GCA_900313745.1 uncultured Lachnospiraceae bacterium | reverse complement strand
GACAATAATTTCTTATTATGATAAAAAATTATTAACAACATATCGATCGAATGCTGTCCGCCAGTTGAGATCACATCAACGACCGGGGTATTCCGCAAGATCCCTTATGGAGAAAGGAAAACCGCGATGAACTATCCACTCAGCATCGAAACCCCCAAGTCATTATCCTATGTCAAAAGAAATATCCCTTCCGTTACCGTTGAACAGCGCGAACGCGCCCTGGCGGCGACCCATTACAATGAATTTGCCTTCCCTGCCGGCATGCTGACAGTAGACATGCTCTCCGATTCCGGCACGACAGCCATGACGGACCTCCAGTGGAGCGCTCTGTTCCTTGGCGACGAATCTTACGGCCGCAACAAGGGCTACTACGTGCTGCTGGATACTCTTCGCGACGTCTTTGAGCGCGGCGACGACCAGAAGAAAGTCATCGACCTCGTCCGCACAGGCTGTGAAGATATCGAAAAGATGATGGATGAGATGTATCTGTGCGAATACGAAGGCACCCTCTTCAACGGCGGCGCGGCACAGATGGAAAGGCCCAACACCTTCCTGGTCCCCCAGGGACGCTGCGCTGAATCCCTGCTTTTCAGTGTGGTCAGCAGGATCCTGAACGATCGTTATCCCGGAAAGAATTTCACCATTCCTTCCAACGGCCACTTTGACACCACCGAAGGCAATATCAAGCAGATGGGCTCCACACCGCGCAACATGTTCGATGCGGAACTGCTGTGGGAAGTGCCGGAAGGCGGTAAATATCCCACCAACCCCTTCAAGGGAAATATGGACCTCGACAAGCTGCAGAAGCTGATCGATGAAGTCGGATACGAGAATATCCCGATGATCTACTCCACCATCACCAACAACACAGTCTGCGGGCAGCCCGTATCCATGGCCAACCTGCGTGCAGTCGCTGAGATCGCCCACAGCTATGAGATCCCGTTCATGCTGGATGCGGCGCGCTGGGCTGAGAACTGCTACTTCATCAAGACCTATGAGGAAGGATATCGGGACAAGTCCATTTTCGAGATCGCGAAAGAGATGTTCTCCTACTGCGACGGATTCACCGCCAGCCTCAAGAAGGACGGTCACTCCAACATGGGCGGCGTGCTCGCTTTCCGTGACAAAGGCTATTTCTGGAAGAAATTCTCTGATTTTGACGCGGACGGCAATCTCCTCACGGACGTAGGCATCACGCTGAAGGTCAAACAGATCTCCAGCTACGGCAACGATTCCTACGGTGCCATGAGCGGCCGTGATATCATGGCACTTGCCTGCGGTCTCTATGAGGCCGGCAGATACGATTACCTCAAAGAGCGTGTCGAGCAGTGTGAATACCTGGCGGAAGGCTTCTACAAGGCCGGCCTGCCCGTCGTCCTGCCTGCAGGCGGTCACGGGGTCTATCTCGATATGACCCGGTTCTTCGACGGCAGGCGCGGTCACGAGAGCTTCGCAGGCGAAGGCTTCTCGCTGGAGCTCATCCGCAGGTACGGCATCCGCGTTTCGGAACTGGGCGACTACAGCATGGAGTATGACCTGAAGACGCCTGAACAGCAGAAGGAAGTCTGCAATGTCGTCCGCTTCGCGATCAACCGCAGCCAGCTCTCCAGGGAACATCTGGACTACGTCATCGCGGCCGTTACCGAACTGTACAGGGATCGGGATTCTATCCCGAATATGCGGATCGTTATGGGACATGATCTTCCGATGCGGCATTTCCATGCTTTCCTGGAACCCTATATGCCTGAAGAAGCATAATGAGCTGAACGGGCACGGATGAACTGAATCAGGATATTGCAGGACCCGGCAGGATGGATGCGCAAAAGAGCGCTGATCGGCAGCCGGGTCCTTTCATATATCCGATTCCGGTATTGAAGTCTTCCCGATGTTTTGTTACATTTTGTTACAGAGGCGCACATCATTTTTTACCGAATAAGGATCCGTCATGGCAACCGTTCGTGAAATTGCGGCCGCAACCGGCCTTTCCACTGCAACAGTATCCCGCGCGCTCCGCGGGCAGTCCTGCGTGACTGAAAAGACGATGCGCATGGTCATGGATGCTGCCGGAAAGCTGGGCAGCCCTGCAGCGCACCAGCATATGGGCGACTGTATCGTTACTCTCTCCTCCCCGTATGAGAAGCAGATCACCCCTATGATGATCGCGATTTCCGGTATCTCGGAAACCGGCAACTCCTCCGGTTTCAAGGTCTTTAACTATACCATATCCGATCCGAAATCCATATCCTCGATCGTGGATATGTTCAATGAAGGGATCTTCGCCGGCATGGTCATTCCCGAGCTGCCGTCCGAACTTCTGCCTCTTGTGGAAAAAGCAGAAAAAAAAGACCGCATTATACAATGCTGCGGCAGAAATCCTTCACTGAAAGTCCCGGCTGTCGTCATTGACGACCGGGCTGCCGCGAGAAAGGCTACGGAATACCTGATCTCTCTGGGACACCGGAATATCGGCGTCCTGGCGCACAGCGCACAGCGGACATACAGCCGTATCCGTCTGGATACCTATCTGCGCGTCATGCAGGAAAACGGGCTGAAGACCAGGGACAGCTGGATCTACAATGTCAATTCCAACCGATATGAATTTGCCTATCAGGTCGCCCGGAGTGCCCTGCTGAAGCCGGACAGGCCCAGCGCCTTCTTCGCGTTCACGGACTACTTTGCACTGGCGCTGGTCAATGCCGCACAGGATCTGGGGATCAGTATCCCCGGGGAAGTCAGCGTGATCGGCTGTGATGACCTGGAACTTGCCCATATCAAGACACCGTCCATTACGACGATCCGCCAGCCATTTGAACATATCGGCAACATCACCTGCTCCCTGCTCATCAGTGCGATCCACGGAAACCCGGCCTCCCGCCTGGAATACTTCGTGGACGCAGACCTGATCATCCGCGAAACGACGGGTCCGGTGCAGAACTGACATCCATAAAAAAGAAAGGGTCCTTTCAATGCAAGCAGAAAATACCGATAAAACTGTCCGCCTCGGCACCATTGGCTCCGGCGTCATCGTCCATTCCGTACTGAAGGGCGTCGTCAAAGCACCGGGGTTCCGCCTTGCTGCCGTATACTCACGTTCCGCCGATAAGGCAGCTGCTCTCGCCGGTGAGTTTTCCGGACCGGCTGCGGGCGATGACGCACCGGCTGCCTGTTATACAGACATGGAAGCCTTTCTCTCTGATGAAAGTGTCGACCTTGTCTATATCGCTACGCCGAACCTCCTGCATTATGAACAGGCAAAAGCCGCCCTGCTCCACGGGAAACACGTTCTGTGCGAGAAGCCGATGTGCACCCGGGAAGACCAGGCTGCGGAACTGTTCGCACTGGCAGAGAGCAAAGGACTGCTCCTGATGGAAGCGGCGCCGACCTCCTATCTGCCGAACTTCCGCCTGCTGCAGGAAGCCCTGCCGCAGATCGGCCGCATCCGTCTTGTCATGGGCAATTACAGCCAGTACTCGAGCCGTTATGACAGGCTGCTGGATGGCGAAGTCACAAATATCTTCGAACCAGACTATGCCGGCGGCGCGTTCATGGACATCAATCTCTACAACGTTCTGCTGAACTGCTGTCTCTTCGGCCGTCCGGAATTGGCAAAGCTTTATCCCAACCTGTTCGCGCTGCCGGCAAAAGCGGACCGCGTGAGCCCTTCCGCCTCGATCGACACTTCCGGCGTGCTCATCATGGAGTATCCCGGCTTTGTCAGTACGAATGCAGGCGCGAAGGATACTTTCGGCATCAATTACTTCGAGATCGAAGGGGAAAAGGGATATATCTACATCAAGGACGGCCCGAACGGGATCGCTTCCGTCCGCGTCGTGACGAAGGAATCTGATGTTACGCTGAATGAGCAGACAAAGCCCGGCTATGACCGCTGGGACTATGAAGCGGCGGAGGTCGCCCGCATCATAAACGAGGACGACCGCGCGGCCGTCCTCGAAAAGAAGCAGTATACACTGGATACGATCCATGTGATGGAAAACGCCCGGAAAGCGGAAGGACTCCTCTTCCCGGGCGATACAGACTGAAAGTAAGAAGGCTTTACGCGCGTGATGCCAGAAATGCCCGGACTTCCTGTTCGGAAGGCATCACCGCCAGCGCGCCTTTCCGCGTCGTAATGACCGAGGCCGCGGCATTGGCAAAGGTCAGCGTCTCGAGGAGTTTTTCCTCATCCATACCGTCGATGCCGTACTTTAATACATGATGCAGCATGCTGCCGCAGAACGTATCGCCGGCGCCTGTCGTTTCGATCGTCGCGGGATTCTTAAACCCGGGATGGGATACACGGATCCCGCCGCAGTACGCCCTGCTGCCGTCGGGTCCCATGGTCGCGAAGACCAGCGGGATATGGAATTCTTCGATGATCCGGCCGATCCCTTCATCAATATCGGAAGTGCCGGTCATCAGTTCGATCTCGTTGTCCGAGATCTTCAGAACGTCGCAGTGCGCGAACCCAAAACGGATCTTCTCTTTCGCCGCTTCCACGGATTCCCACAGCGGTTCGCGGTAATTCGGGTCAAAGGATCGGATCACGCCGGCCTCCTCCGCGATCTCCAGCGCCAGCTTCGTAGCCGCAAAGCATCCTTCCGACGTCTGGGAGAGCGTGCCATAGTGCAGGATCCTCGAAGAAGCGATCAGTTCCCTGCAGGACTCCACTTCCGCAGCGGTCAGCATCATATCGGCACCGGGATCCCTGTAGAATGAGAAGTCCCTGTCTCCGTTTGGCTTCTTCTGTACGAATGCCAGCGTCGTAGGCACCTTCGTGTCCTTCTGCAGCCCCTGCAGGTCGATACCCTGGGCAGCTGCCTTTTCAGCCAGCATGCTGCCGAAGAAATCATTGCCCACCTTGCCGATGAACGCCGTCTCATGCCCCAGCTTTGACAGCATGGCAAGGACGTTGCATGGCGCGCCGCCGGGATTTGCCTCGAACAGCGGATTGCCCTGTTCGCTGACGCCGCATTGCGTAAAGTCGATCAGCAGCTCGCCCAGGGCTGCCGCGTCGAAG
>OMSM01000004.1 GCA_900313745.1 uncultured Lachnospiraceae bacterium | reverse complement strand
TATGGCGGATTTTGACGAAAAGAAGATTACTGCTGAAGAGAATGATGAGAACGCGAGGGAGATTCTGAAGGCCCTGAATGCGGGAGCGGACCTCTCGAAGGCGCCTCTCGGCGGCGGGCCGGATGAGGCGGAAAACAGGGCTCTGCCGGAAGAGGAGTTCGGGGAGGCTGAGGAGGTTGTCGAGGAGTACGCCGAGAACAGCAGGGTATACGCGGACGACAACGTAAAGGATACCACCGAGACCGGCGACTACACCGCGGACGACATCCAGGTTCTGGAGGGTCTTGAGGCGGTGAGAAAACGCCCGGGAATGTATATCGGAACCACCTCCTCCAGAGGACTTCACCACCTGGTCTACGAGATCGTCGATAACTCCGTGGATGAGGCCCTCGCCGGATACTGCTCCGCCATCGTGGTGACCATCAACGCGGACAATTCCGTGACGGTTGAGGATAACGGCCGCGGAATTCCCGTCGGCGTGAACCATAAGACAGGAAAGAGCGCACTGGAGGTTGTTTTTACCATCCTTCACGCAGGCGGCAAGTTCGGCGGCGGGGGCTACAAGGTCTCCGGCGGACTGCACGGCGTCGGTGCGTCGGTGGTCAATGCCCTCTCCGTCTGGCTTCGCGTCCAGGTGAGAACCGATGAGGGCAAGGTCTATGAGATGAAGTTCTCCCGCGGAGCGATCGTCGAGCCGATCACCGAGGTGGGAGTCTGCAATCCCGCGGATACCGGGACGACGGTCACCTTCCTCCCGGATCCCGAGATCTTCCAGGAGACGACAGTTTTTGATTACGACGTACTGAAGCAGCGCTTAAGGGAGATGGCCTTCTTAACGAAGTCCTTGAAAATCACCCTGCGCGACATGCGGAACAGCGGCGGGAAGGAAGAGGTCTCCGGAGAAGACGCCCAGGCGGCTTCGGAGGAAGCGGGACAGGACGGCGGAACCCCGGTAAAGGAGCACGTCTTCCACTATGAGGGCGGAATCCGCGAGTTTGTCTCCTACATCAACCGCAGCAAGACCCCTGTCTATGACGAGATCATGTACTTCGAGGGGACGAAGAACAACGTCTATGTCGAAGTTTCCATGCAGCACAACGACTCCTACACGGAGAGCGAGTACAGTTTTGTCAACAACATCAATACTCCCGAGGGCGGGATGCACATGACGGGCTTCCACAACGCCCTGACGAAGACCTTTAATGAGTACGCGAGAAAGAACAAGCTGATTAAGGAGAGCGAGCCCAATCTCTCCGGCGAGGATATCCGCGAGGGCCTGACCGCGATCATCTCCATCAAGATCGAGGATCCCCAGTTCGAGGGGCAGACCAAGCAGAAGCTTGGAAACATCGAGGCCAGGGGAGCGACGGATGCGGTGGTCTCCGAGCAGCTGACCTACTATCTGGAGCAGCATCCCTCGGTGGCGAGGGCGATCTGCGACAAGTCCATCCTCGCCCAGAGGGCGAGGGAGGCCGCGAGAAAGGCCAGGGACCTGACGCGCCGCAAGTCGGCGCTGGACGGCTTAAGCCTTCCCGGCAAGCTTGCGGACTGCTCCGACAAGAACCCGAAGAACTGCGAGATCTTCCTTGTGGAGGGAGACTCGGCCGGAGGCTCCGCTAAGACGGCGAGAAGCCGCGCGACCCAGGCGATACTCCCGCTCCGCGGAAAGATCCTGAACGTCGAGAAGGCGAGAGAGGACCGGATCTACGCCAACGAAGAGATCAAGGCGATGATCACGGCCTTCGGAACGGGAATCCACAACGATTTTGACATCACGAAGCTCCGCTATGACAAGATCATCGTCATGACCGATGCGGATGTGGACGGCGCGCATATCGATACGCTGATGCTGACCTTCCTCTACCGCTTCATGCCGGAGCTGATCAAGCAGGGCCACGTCTACCTTGCCATGCCTCCGCTGTACAAGCTGGAGAAGAACAAGAAGGTCTGGTATGCCTACAGCGACGAGGAGCTCAACAGGATCCTCTCCGAGGTTGGCCGCGACCAGAACAACCGGATACAGCGCTACAAGGGACTCGGCGAGATGGATCCGGAGCAGCTCTGGGAGACCACGATGAACCCGGAGACCCGCATCCTGAAGAAGGTCGTCCTGAACGAGGAGACCGAGGCCGAGGTGGACATGACCTTCACCACCCTCATGGGCGACAAGGTCGAGCCCAGGAGAGAGTTCATCGAGGAAAACGCGAGATTTGTACAGAATCTTGATATCTGAGCCATGTATATCCGGAGCGGACAGAATTGCCGGAAGCCGGCTTTCGCAGGATTCTGTCCGCAAACGGAAATATACGGCGAAGCCGCACCGACGGGCGGATACAGCCCGCGGACCGGCGAAGGAAGGGAATAATTAATGCCTGATTTAGACGATAAGATTTTTGACCGGATACAGGACGTGGATCTCCAGAAAACCATGGAGACCTCCTACATCGACTACGCGATGAGCGTCATCGCCTCCCGCGCCCTTCCGGATGTCCGCGACGGGTTAAAGCCCGTGCAGCGCCGCATCCTCTACTCCATGGTGGAGCTGAACAACGGTCCCGACAAGCCGCACCGCAAATGCGCGCGTATCGTCGGTGATACGATGGGTAAATACCATCCCCACGGCGACAGCTCCATCTACGGCGCCCTGGTGTATATGGCACAGCCCTGGTCCATGCGCTACCCGCTGGTGGACGGCCACGGCAACTTCGGTTCCGTGGACGGCGACGGCGCGGCTGCCATGCGTTATACCGAGGCCAGGCTGACCAAGATCTCCATGGAGATGATCGCGGACATCAACAAGGATACCGTGGATTTCGTCCCCAACTTCGACGAGACGGAGAAGGAGCCCGCGGTACTTCCCAGCCGCTATCCGAACCTCCTGGTGAACGGAACCACCGGCATCGCTGTCGGAATGGCGACCAACATCCCTCCGCACAACCTGAAGGAGGTGGTCGCGGCCTGCACGAAGATCATTGACAACCGGGTTGAGGAGGACAGGGAGACAGAGATCGAGGAGCTTCTTCCCATCGTGAAGGCGCCCGACTTCCCCACCGGCGGCATCATTATGGGCACCGCGGGGGCGGTGGAGGCGTACCGGACCGGCAGAGGAAAAGTTCTGGTCCGCGCCGTCACAGACATCGAGGCGATGGCCAACGGCAAGAGCCGCATCATTGTGACCGAGCTTCCCTATCTGGTGAACAAGGCGACGCTCATCCAGAAGATCGCCGAGCTGGTGAAAACCAAGCGCATCGACGGAATCACGGATCTCCGCGACGAGTCCGACCGCGAGGGCATGCGCATCGTCATCGAGCTCCGCCACGACGTCAACGCGAACGTGGTGCTGAACCAGCTTTTCAAGCACACCCAGCTGCAGGATACCTTCGGAATCATCATGCTGGCGCTGGTGAACAACGAGCCCAAGATCCTCAACCTGAAGGAGATGCTCACCCAGTACATCTCCTACCAGGAGGAGGTCGTCACCCGCCGGACGAAATATGATCTGAACAAGGCGCAGGAGAGGGACCACATCCTGCAGGGCCTGCTGAC
>OMSM01000427.1 GCA_900313745.1 uncultured Lachnospiraceae bacterium | reverse complement strand
GCGGTATTCTCATTAATCGGGAGCCTCCTCCAGGTCATGTGCATGATCCTGTGTATGCTCTCATCATAGCGGATATCAAAGCGGCCGATCTGTCCGGTGCCCGAGCCCACCTGCACGATGGGTACGCCGTTTACGTACTCCGCGTGCTCCATATCCGTGTGGGAGTGCCCTCCGATAATGATGTCCACACCCCATTCGGGGTGCAGCAGTTTTGCCAGCTCACGGTCCGCCTCGATTCCGATATGCGTGACAAGGATCACCATATCCGTCCGTCTCGTGCGGTAATTGTCGCAGATAACGCCGACCTCCCTCGCCGCCTCCTCCACATCGATGAACGTCCCGATCACCCTCTCCTTGCGCGTGCTCGAGAGCACCTCCTGGGTCAGTATCCCGATGAAGAGGATCTCCATTCCGTCCACGCTTAAGATTTTGTAGGGTTCAAACAGCCTCGTACTGTTTAAGGTGACGACGAAATTCGCGTTGATGATGGGAAAGCGGGCGCATTTTTCCAGAAAGAGGAGATGCCCGAGACCGTAGTCCACCTCGTGGTTTCCCACCGTGACGATATCGGGATTCACCCGGTTCATCAGCTCGATGGTGGAAAGCCCCATGTACTCGGAATCGATAATCGATCCGCGGAACATGTCTCCGGCATTGACGTAGAGCGTGTTTTTCTCTTTCCTGCGAGTTTCGTGGATGAAGCCGGACAGCCTCGAGAGCCCTCCGGTGCTTACCCCGTCCTTCTCTGTCGGGAGAAAATCCCCGTGCAGGTCGTTGGAGTGCAGTATGGTCAGTTTTTTCATAGGGTCTCCAGGGTGTCCACGAGATAGTTCATGCTTGCAGATGTGTAAATGAAGCTGTCGATGAAGTGCGTAAGCTTGAGACGCTTCACGCCTTCATTCAGCTCGCCGGAGAGCGTCTCGTCGAGAATCAGCACTATGCGGCAGGAGGGATACTCCTGCCTTACCTTCTCGATCAGCGGAAGCCTGTCCTGTACTCCTGCACCGTTCAACGTGGAAATGCCCAGAAGCAGGATGTCCGTATTCCACTGCCTGCAGGCGGAGAGCACATCCCTCTCCTCTGCACCCGTAAGATTGACTACCCGGAAATCGCCCGTCTCCTTAAGGGCAGACGATATTCCTCGCTCATAGAACGCGCTGGGAATGCTGATTGTGACATTGATCATAAAAAACCTCTGCCAGCTGATGTGAATGGCTTACGTTAATACCAGGCCTCCGGTTATCTCCATTTTGCGCTGTCCCCGGCACCCGCACATCCCCCAAACGGATAAAAAACCGCCCGCGCAGCCCTCCCGGGCGGTGCGCGGACGGCGTCTTCCCCATCCTTCTATGTTCCTTCCCCGAATTCATTCCTTGATGACGATCCCGTCCACCCTGGCGTGGACCGCAAGCTCCGTGCGGGTGTGGAAGCCGGTCTTCTGCAGCATGCTCTCGATATGGCTCTTTACCGTCGCCGTGGAGATGAAGAGACGCTCCGCAATCTCCATGTTGGTCGCTCCTGTCGTCATCTCGCGCAGTACCTCAAGCTCCCGCTCGGTGAAATCCGTGCTGACCGCGTTGCCGATCGCGACCCTGGGTGTCGACTCGGGATAAACGGACTCCCCGGCCATGGTTCTGTCCATGATCTCGAGGATGGGCTGCTCCTGTATCTCCTTGTACCAGAAGGAATCCACACCGATCGCCTTCGCCTGGCGGATGTAGGAGACCTCCGGCATCGAGGTCACCATGATGATCTTCACCTTCGGCAGAAGCTCCTTTATCTGCCTCGAGGCTTCCATCCCGCTCATTCCCTCGACCATCACCACGTCCATCAGGACGAGGTCCACCGCGTTCCTCCTGCAGTAGGACACCGCCTCATCCGCACTGGAGAGGGACGCCGCCAGCGTATACTGCTCCGACTGGCGCACCGCCGCCTCGAAAACCTGTCTCGGCATGGTGAAGTCATCCACGATCAATACGCGATAAGCCATCTTCGTCTCCTCTTCCGGGGCCTCTCATTACGGCCGTCATTATAAGGCGGATGCCCGCCTGTTCCTCTTAATTCTTCCACCTGATCCGGTCAGCCGTGCACCCCCAAAAGGCCTATTTGCCTTCGGCCGGGTCAGGAATGGTGAATTCCAGGAGGAACCCCGGCGAAGCGGACACGGACATGCTTCCGCCCGCGCGTTCTATCTCGCTTCTCAGGTTCTTAAGGCCGCCGGCCTCACGGATCTCCCCCGCGGGAGGATCACCGTCGTTGGTCATTTCGACCCGGATGCTCCCGCCCTCCCTGGCCGTGCGCACCTCAATCCTGCTGCCGCCCGCGTGCCGCACGGTGTTCGTGACATGGGTGTCCACGGCATCCTGCAGTATCCTCTGCGCTTCCTCCGACACCGGCAGAGGCCCCGTGAGGGCCAGGCCGACGCCGAGAACACCGGCTCTCCGGTGAAGCCTGCCGGAAAAGTCCTCCCGGCTCCTCTCCGTCTCCTCCGCACTGTCAGGCGCGGCAGTGCCTTCCGGAGCCCGGTCCGCAGCGCCCGGCGCAAGATGCATCTGCCAGGTCTCCGGCTCCTCGCCGCCGATCAGCATCGTGGTCCTCTTCCACAGCCTGAGCATCTCCTGCCTGTCCGCCGCGGAGGGGCTGAGAAGATATTTCTTCGCCATAAGGAG
>OMSM01000050.1 GCA_900313745.1 uncultured Lachnospiraceae bacterium | reverse complement strand
TTGTCTGCCAGCATGGCGGACAGCTGTGTCGGCCAGTCGGCCTCGGTGACGTGGGTCAGATAGATGTTGACATTGAGCTTGTCCTCCAGCCACTTGGTGACCGGATCGCTTCTTAAGCCATCGGGCTCGTTGCTTCCGACGAACGCGACGATGTCGAGGTCCACGCGGTCCTCACCGGAGAAATCCTGGAAGATCGTTCCGGACTCGGAGACCTCCGCGGCAGGAGCCTCGGCGGCCTCTCCCTCAGCCTCGGGGGCAGCTTCCGCCGTCTCCTCGGCTGCAGCGGCGGGTTCGGATGCGGGTGCGGGCTCAGATGAGCCGCCGCAGGCAGTCAGACCCACCAGCATGGCTGCGGACAGGGCCACAGCCAGCAGTTTGGATACTAAACTCTTTTTCATGTGCTCTCCTTTCTGTGAAAGAAAATTCTCCTGCTGTTTAAACTCACTTTCGCGAGTGCAAGATTCATTAAATAATCAGCCTTTTACGGCGCCGAGCATGATGCCCTTGGTGAAGAAGCGCTGCATGTAGGGATACACGCAGAGGATGGGGACGATGGTGATGAAAGACATCGCCATGCGCAGGCTCTGGGAGGAAACCTTCGGCAGAGCGCCGGCGGCAGCTCCCGCCTCGGAGGTGACAATGTTGGACTGCAGCTTGGTGTATAGGACGTACTGCAGGCAGTGAAGGTTGTTCGCCTTGCGGCCCTGCATGAAATACATGTCGTCCGCCCAGGAGTTCCACTGGTTGACCGCTGCGAACACCGCTATACATGCCATAATCGGCTTCGACAGCGGAAGGATAATCCTCACGTAGATCTTCACCAGGCCTGCTCCGTCGATCTCCGCAGACTCGACAAGCTCACCGGGGATGGACTCGATATAGGTCTTGATCAGGATGATGAAATATGCCTGGACCGCCGCGGGGATGATGTAAACCAGGAAGTTGTTCTTAAGGCCGATTTTGCTGATGGTCAGGTAGTACGGAATGAAACCGGCGTTGACGTACATGGTCAGGATGAAATATCTGTACAGGAATTTCTTTGCCGGCAGGTCCCTGTCTGCGAGGATATAGGCACAGAAGCTGCTGCAGGCCAGGGTAAGCAGTGTGCCGAAAATCGTGCGGGCAAAGGCGATTCCGATACTGCTCGTTAATCCGGGGAGCTTCATCATCTCCGAGTACGCCTCGGTGGTGAACTCCTTCGGCAGAAGGTATACGCCGAGGTTGATCGCGTGTGCCGAGGAAAACGAGTTAATGAAGATGTACCACATCGGATAGACGCAGATGAATGTAAACAGCCCCATGACGATGATGTTGATCACGCCGGCAAAGGTAAGTTTTTTCTTCTTTTCCATAATCTGTACTCTCCATATCTGTCCCCTTCACTTTCCGCAGGGGATCCGGATAATCGAATAATTAGCGTGCTGTTCCGTATTCCTTTGCCGGGCGGATCAGAAGATCGACTCGCCGCGGAGCTTCTTCGAAGCCCAGTTGGCAAAGGTAAGAAGCAGAATACTGACGATGGATTTGAACATACCCATTGCCGTTGCCAGGGAGTACTCCATATTTTTGATACCCATGCGGTAAACGTAGGTATCGAAAACCTCCAGCTTGTCCCACGTCATGCTGTTTCCGAGCAGCCAGTACTGCTCAAATCCGTTGGACAGCATGTTCGAGATCGCGAGGAGCAGCAGGACGAAGAAGGTGGAAAGCAGTCCCGGGACCGTGACATGGATGATCTTCTGCCAGGTGTTCGCTCCGTCAACCTCCGCCGCCTGGTACAGCTCCTGGTCAATGGAGCTGATCGCCGACAGATAAATGATGGCGTTGTATCCGAGACTCTTCCAGATGCCGATGGATACCTGCATCGCCCAGGCGTGGTTTAAATTGCCCAGAGGGTTTACGGACTTCTCGATTAATCCGAGGTTCTTCAGAATAATGTTCAGTGCGCTGTCCTCGGAAGAGAGGAGCATGAACACGATGGAATACACCAGAACCCAGGAGATGAAGTTCGGGATCGAGGTGCAGGTCTGCACGATCTTTGCGTATCTCTTGCTGTTCAACTGGGAAATCGCTATGGCGAAGATCGCGGGAAGCACCGAGAAGCAGATATTCAGGAACGAGATGCAAAGCGTATTCCGCATGACAAGGTAAAAGTCCTTGGAATTGCTGAATATCCTCCTGAAATACTTAAGTCCGACGAACGCCGAGTCGAAAATCGATTTTCCCGGGGAGAAATCGATAAATGCATAGCTCCACCCGAACAGGGGGGCATAGGCAAATACCGCCGGGAAAATCATGAACGGCAGCAGAAGCAGCACCAGTTTGATCTTCTTCATCTGCCGGCCTGTGAGTTCTTTTTTCTTTGATTCCGCTCCAGCCATACTGCACTTCCTTTGAAACCTGTTTATGCCTCTCTATTTCCATGTGCCGAAGGGCGGCTGTTCAGGCATTGCCCTGTGCACGCGGATTTCATGCCTGCGGGGATGAACACATCACTGATATGAACATCATATGGAGAAACGAACCGTCCCTGCCTGTGCAGGTGATCCCCACCGGCCTGTTCCGGTTCCTGTCCGGTCCCGGGTGTATGAACTGACATCAGGCCGTCTGTTGATATTAACATTTGTTAACAATGCAGGATATTGACAGTCCGTGACCGCTATGTTCGAAATAACGGAAAAGAGCCGGACTGCACGCGGGACATTTTGAGCAATCTGCACATATTTTATGCGATTGATCAAAATTCGACGTGAAGATTATCTCACTTTGCCATGGGAACTGTCAAGAAATTGTGCATT
>OMSM01000475.1 GCA_900313745.1 uncultured Lachnospiraceae bacterium | reverse complement strand
GAACGGCATATCCGGAATCCCGGTGTTCCAGCTCTCCGCTCCGGCACTGAGGGCGCTTGACGAAGGCAGAAGAGCCGTTATCGAGGCAGATTTCATTTCCCCGCTTGCCTCAGGAGGAAAGGATGCCTATGTTCCCGCTGCAGGGTTCAACCCCGGATGGGAGCTTTTCTCCCGCGCCAGGGTACAGAATCCCGGAGAGCGCACGGCAGGAAGGCTGTTCGACGGGGCTGTTCATCCGGATATCGGGAGAATGACTGCCGAATCTCTTGGAATTCCCGCGGAGAAAAAGGCCGCCCGGCTGGACAGAGCGGCCCAGGAGAAGCTTATAAAACGTTTATCATCTCTTCCGTTTACCATCAGCGGCAGTGCGGGTTTTGAGCGCGCTCAGACGACTTCGGGGGGAGTAGCGGGGGACGAATTAACGCCTGACGGGGAATCCCGCCTCGTGCCCGGACTTTTCTTCGCCGGAGAGGTAGTGGACGTGGACGGCCTCTGCGGCGGGTATAACCTGACATTTGCGATGTTAAGCGGAAGAGCCGCAGGCACTGCGGCAGCGCGTTCGCTTTTGCGCTGAACTCCGCGGGGCGGCTGCCCCGGAAGGATTCCCACAGATCTCCATGCTTAGCTTATCCCAGATCAAAATTCCATGCGGCGGTGACGAGCGCGCCGTCGAACGCAAAATCCGGAATCTGCTTCACCTTCGCAGGGAGGACAGGATAGAAAAACTCACCATTCTCCGGAAATCTCTTGACTGCAGGAAGAAGCCGCTTCTTTTCGAGGTCTGCACCGCTGCCTTCTGCCTCGCGCCGGGCAGAGAGAAGGCGCTCCTTAAGAAGGCTGTCCCGGGACTCTCGGAGTACACCAGGGCCGTATACAGGTTTCCGGAGCCGGGAACGGAGACGCTCATACATCGTCCGGTGATTGTAGGTGCCGGTCCCGCGGGGCTCTTTGCCGCGCTGGAGCTGTCGCGGCACGGATATGCCCCTGTCGTCATCGAGAGGGGGCGGCCAATGGCGGAAAGGATCCGGGACGTAGAGCGCTTCTTCGCGGGAGGAAGCCTGGATCCGGTCTCCAACGTACAGTTCGGGGAGGGCGGCGCCGGCACCTTTTCCGACGGCAAGCTCAATACGCTGGTCCGGGACCGCAGCGGGAGGATGGAGGAAGTTTTCACAAGTTTTGTCCGGTGCGGCGCCCCGGACGAGATTCTGTATGATGCCAGGCCCCACATCGGTACGGACCTGCTCCGCGTGACGGTAGTCCGAATGCGGGAGGAGATAATTGCCGCGGGAGGAAGTTTTCTCTTTGAGACGAAAATGAACTCGCTTGTCCTTTCCGGTGTCGGCCCGGACCGGCGGGTAACGGGAATACGGTGCACCAGTTCCTCTCCGGAGATTTACCGGTTTGCCCGACCGGAGGAGGACGGCTCTGCGGTAATACCGGCTGACGCCGTTATCCTTGCCCCCGGGCACAGCGCCAGGGATACCTTCACTGCTCTCCATGAACAGCAGGTTCCTCTCCGGCAGAAAAACTTTGCCGTGGGAATGCGCGTCGTCCATCCTCAGGGACTCATTGATTTCTCCCAGTACGGTACGGACAGTCCGGAGGAGATGGAGCGCATGCACCTTGCCCCGGCGAGCTACAAGCTGACGGCAAGAGCTTCCGACAGCCGCGGGGTCTATACGTTCTGCATGTGCCCGGGCGGATATGTCGTCAACGCGTCCTCCGAGCCCGGCGCCCTTGCGGTGAACGGCATGAGCAATTACGCGAGGGAGAGCGGTTATGCCAACAGCGCGGTTATAATGACCGTGGACAAGGAGGATTTCGGCTCCGAGCATCCCCTCGCGGGCATGGAATTCCAGCGGAAGCTGGAGAAAAAGGCATATCTTCTCTGCGGCGGAAAGGTTCCGTACGAGAGCTTCGGGGAGTATGAGGAGGGCCGCCTGTCCGATGAATACATCCGAAATCCCGCGGAATTCATCAAGGGACCTGCGGAACATGCTCCGGTTCACGAACTCCTGCCGGGTCCGCTGAGAACGGCATTCATCGAAGGGATGCGGGAATTCGACCGCCGCATCGCGGGTTTT
>OMSM01000362.1 GCA_900313745.1 uncultured Lachnospiraceae bacterium | reverse complement strand
GCCGGAGAGTGGATCGGCTTCATCGACGCCGACGACTGGGTGAGCCCGGACTACTATGAGAAGCTCATCGCGGAGGCGGAGCGCACCGGGGCGGACATGGCCGGCTGCGACTACTGCCTTGTGGACCGCTACACCTTCGAGCCGGGACAGGTGGTGCACAACAATTCTCCGGAGCAGACAGGGGAACTGGACGAAGCGAAGTACCGCTCGCTGATCCTGGATTCCGGGTCTCTCGTGGTAAAGATTTACCGAAGGGAGATTATCCTCGGCTGTGACAGCCGCTTCCCGGAGGACATTTTCTACGAGGACAACGCCATCGCCAACACCTGGATGCTCCGGGCAAAACGCTTCGCATACCTGCCGATGAAGGAGAAGGAGGTTCCGGGAACCCCGGAGGCCGCGCCGGTTTATTACTACTACCAGCATGGGGGCTCCACGGTGCATACCATCACGAAGAGACGCCTGGAGGACCGCATGGCGGCGGGATACGCGATGATTGCCGAAGCGGAGAAGTACGGCTATCTGGATAAATACCGGCCGGAAATCGAGATCTCGTTCACGGTGCTGTTCTATGTGAATACGCTGTTCTCCGCAATGCCGGCGATGAAGGAGAAAGGAAAATACCGCTTTGTCACCGGCCTCGCTGCGAAGATGCGCGAAGCCTTCCCGGAGTTCAGGGAAAACCCCTATTACAGGGAGAGAGTGCACGAGGAGGAGCGCAGGCTGATCGACATGCAGATGCGGTCGCCGCTGATGTTCTATCTGTACTACAAGGCCCTGTGGGCTTATCGAAGGATGCGCGGAGTAAAACAGTACTGAGAAACAGGTGTGTAAAAGCTTATGAGTGAACTTACAGGAATCAGGGCAAAGGCGGCGATCGTCGGCGCGAGCGCCGAGTCCCTGCACACAATAGCAGCGGCGAAGGCCGCGGGAGTCAGGGTCACGGCACTGGACGGCAATCCGGAAGCGGAGGGTCTTAAGGCCGCGGACGAAGCCATGGTGGTGGATATCCGGGACGAGGCGGCGGTGATCGACGCGCTCCGGAAAGTGCAGCCGGACTTCCTTGTCACGGCGCCCATCGGACGGTATCTCACCGCGACGGGTGCGGCCAATGATGCGCTGGGACTGCCGGGAATCTCCAGGGAAGCTGCTTCCCTGTGCACGGATAAGTGGCGCTTTCACCGGGCGCTTCACGGGGAGGGACTGCGCGGCTGCTTCTGCGCGCTGATTCCCGCAGGGACCAGGGTGCGGACGAGGGAACTTATCCCTTCTCAGGACAGCGGGACTCCGGGAGGCACGGCAGAGCCGGGGGCTGCCTTTATTCTGAAGCCGCGCTTCGGCTCCGGAAGCCGGGCAATAGAGGTGTACCAAAGCGAAGAACTCCCGGAGTTTCTCTGCTATGATGAGGATTTCGTCCTGGAGGAGCTGGTGGACGGGCAGGAGTACGGCGTGGACGGCGCAGTCACCGGCGGGAAGTTCACCCTGGTGCTCTTAAGGAAGAAGACCAACACCCCGCTTCCGGCCCGGCAGTCCGTTGCCTACGAGAGCGTGCTGCCGGGAGCTCTGACGGAGCAGGCCTCCGCTTATGTGGAGAGCATCGTCCGGGTTCTGGGAATTGACGAGAGCCTTCTGCACTGCGACCTTCTCTTAAGAAGGAGCGGCGGGTTCTTTGTGATCGAGCTCTCCGCAAGACCCTCGGGACACTACCTTCATGATCTGTTCACCCCGCTGGTGACGGGGGTGGATGTCGCGGAAACCATGGTCCGGCACCGGATCAGTGCGATGCTCTCCGGCGGCGGAGTAAACCCGGCAGGGACAGCATCCGGCGGGGCCGAAGCAGGGCCGGAGGGGGAAGAGGCTGAAGGCAGCGTGAGTTTTGCGCCGGAGCACGTAAAACCCATGATGATCCGCTATTTTGACCTGACCGGCAGGCTGGAGTCGGTGCCTTCCAAAGAAGAGGCAGGGAAGGTGCTCGCCGAGAACGGGGCCTTACTTGTCCGCTGGGACTGCAGGCTCGCTCCCGGGATGGAGCTTGAGCCTCCGGTGAACGGGCATATCCTCATGTCGAGGGGATACATGATCATCGAGGGAGCCCGGGATCTGGAGAAAGCCGCCGAAGCGGTGCTTGCCAGGTTCGTGACTGTTAAGGAATGAGTTTTGCCCGAAGCCGGGACGGAGCAGGAAACCGGCCGTGCTGTGCCCGGAGGACGGGTCAGACGGCGGCGGGGCAAACCCTGCGGGAGGCTGCACGGCACAGGATAAGAGCCGCAAGGAGGGAGAGCGTGTCGGTCACGGCGGCGGTGAAAACGATCCCGTACATGCCGAAGAAGTGCTCAAGCACGAACAGCACTGCAAGATAAATGACGCCCTTGTTTAAGAGGGACGCAGCCGTCGCGTATCCGGCCCTGCCGGTGCTCTGGAGCCAGGTGGCGCACAGCTGGTAGAGGGCGAAGAAGGGACAGCCCAGGACGCTGGCAGTAAGCACGATCTCCCCGACGGTCCGGACCTCATCATTGTCAATAAAGGCGGTCAGAATCGGTACCCGGAAGAAGTAGCAGGAAAGGGAGAGGACGATTGCCGCCGCAAAGGCGATAAGGCCGGTGTTCCGCACGATCCGGCGGGTCCGGATCCTGTCGCCGGCGGCATAGTTAAACGAGATCGCGGGCTGCATGCCCATGCAGATGCCCATGGCGATCATGGAGCTCAGCATGGTGACGCGGCCGGCAACGCCCTGGGCGGCCAGTGCCGAAGCGCCGTATTTCATCATCCGGGTGTTGGCGATCATGTGTGCAAAACTCATGAGTATTGTGCTGAAAGCCATGGGAAGACCAAGGGTAAACACCGGAAGGACGATTCTGCCCGCAAAGGAGACATCGGAGGGCTTAAAGGAATACATGCCGGGATTCTTCCGCGCATAGAGAAGGATATAAGCGCCGCCGCAGAGATTTCCCAGTACGGTAGCGGCCGCGGCACCCGTCACGCCCCAGCGGAATACAAGGATGAAGACGGGATCCAGCACGACGTTCAGAACGGTTCCGGAGAGGTTGGCGATCATGGACTGCTTCGCGGATCCGTCCGCGCGCATGAGGTTCATGAAGACGCTCGAGAAGATCATGCATGGGGCAAACAGCGTGATCACGCGGAGGTATTCCTTGGTATAGCCGAGGGTGGTGCTGTCCGAGCCGATCAGGATGCAGACCGGTTCCAGGAAGACGAGAACCGCGGCGGCAAAGGCAGCGCCCAGAAAAAGGGAGCCCCAGAAGCACAGTGCGGTGATCTTTCCGGGCGTTTCACGGTCTCCGCGGCCAAGGGCGAGGGAGATGGCAGTGCAGCCGCCGCTTCCGAAGAGAGTGCCTATGCCGGTAAGAATGCTCATGAGCGGGCCGCAGAGGGAGACGGCGGCAATCATGGCGGGGTCTCCCAGCTGGCCGATGAAGTAGATGTCGGCCATATTATAGACCACCATCACAATCATAATGATGATGGTGGGGATGCACAGACTTATGAGGAGGGAAACAAAGCTGCCCTCTTTCAGCTTGGCTTCATTTTTGTTCATTCTTGCCTCATTTCCAATGTCGTGTTTATAATCGGATTATAAATGCGGATATTTTGAGCTTCAATCATCAATTCCGATATAAGTGTAGTGTTAATGACCCGGACGCGCGCCGCGGCGGGATCCGTGCCTTACTCCGCATCGTCCGGGCAGGAGGAGTTTTGCATGAATAAGGAAAACAACCAGAGGTTCCGGGAGACGGAGGAGAAGATCATAAGGGAGTTTACGGCGCTCCTGGACAGGAAGCCTCCGGAGCGCATTACGGTGGCCGAGCTCTGCAGGAACTGCGGGATCAACCGCTCCTCCTTTTATCTGCACTTTACGGACGTCTATGATATGATGGATACGATCGAAGAAGAGCTTGCCCGGTACGGCGGCCGTATATTTGACGTCTCGGCCGGGGAGTACAGGCTCGGAGAACGATTTGTAAGGCTTCTGGAATTCGTGCGGGAGCACAGGAGTTTTTACAGAAATTATTACAGAGAGGGCCGGGAGGAGCGGCTTTTCCACATGGTGCTGCCGGAGACGCTGGAGGCGTCGCTGCAAAGGCTGGCCGGCGTATGGGGCCCGGGCGGAGCGGATGAAATCACCTATCACCTGGAATTCTTTCGCCACGGCTTCGCTTCCATGGTAAGGATCTGGCTGGAACGGGACTGCCCGGAGAGTCCGGAGAGAATGGTGGAAAT
>OMSM01000005.1 GCA_900313745.1 uncultured Lachnospiraceae bacterium | reverse complement strand
GGTCGTAAGCTCCGGATTCTCGGCCAGAAGATAAGGGATCATGCGGTACTCGTAGGTCTTGATTATTCCCGGGATGATGAACAGCAGCATCCAGAGGAATGTCCTGAGCTCCCTGAGGAACAGGGTCTTCACGACGTTGCGGTAGCCGTGGTCATATCCGTAGGCGATCTCCTTCACCTCCGCGCTGCCGTTCAGGTTCCGGATGAAGAATCTCATGCAGCCTGCCTGCAGCGGATTGATCACGAAGGCGTAGATCAGGATGATCACTGCGATTACCGCTATGATAACGATGAGGACAACTGCTGCCGCTACTGCGGTTCCGACCACGGGGGCGATCGTGTCTTCCACCTTGCCCGTGTCTATTCCTCCGATGGAAATATTCATGTCAGAGGTGATGCTCTCCTCCAATGTCTCCATCTCCGTTCCGGTTGCCGCGGTTTCCGTTCCCGCCGCTGCCGCTCCGCTTCCTGCGGCTCGTCCTCCGCCGCCGGCGGAACCGCCGAACACCAGCATGAGGATAAGGCTTACCAGTACCAGCTTCCAGTAGTTTACGCTAAGGCACTGTTTTGCTTTTGCTTTCAGTTCTTTTCTTGTCCAGGTCATGATATCCTCCGTTCTTTCCGGCCCTTCCGCCGGTTTTCTTTCGATCCGGCGCCTTAATTCCGCACCGGCTGTTCCCGTTTCGATGAACAAAGGATATCATCCGAACCTTACCGCCAAACCGGGGAAACCTTAACTTAACCTTACACTTCGCATAATAAAACCTGCGGATGCGTTTTTACCTGATCCCGTTCCGGTGCGTCAGCGCTTCCGGCTCTTGATCGTCGCGGCATAGGCGCTGTTGGCAAGTCCCAGTGCCGCCGAGAGCATGAACAGGGTCTCGATACCCACGGTCTGCCATATCCATCCGCCGAAGAGCGCGATCAGGATGGTGATCATATGGTTCACCGAGACCCCGGTGGATATCGTCGCCCTCATCTCGTCAGGGTTGTCCGAGATGTCCTGCACATAGACGTTCGATGCCATGGACGCCAGAGAGATAATGGAATCCAGCACATAGTTCACACAGCAGATAAGGAAGGCGATGTTCATCGGGAAGAGGTGGTGGGCAAAACCGTAGAAAAAGCACACGATCACCAGGATGAGCGTATCGGAGATCATCACGATCTTGTAGCCGAAGCGGTCGATAATCCTCCCGACGAGCGGCGCGAAGATGTAGGAGCAGACCGCGGAAACCGCGAAGAGAATGCTGATCACCATCGCACTCGCCCCATAGAAGAGGATGAGCACATACGGCCCGAAGGTAAAGAACACCTGCTTCCTTGCGCCGTAGAAGACCTCCAGCATGTAGTACTTGTAAAACTTCTTCCGGAAATAAAAGCGCCTCTTCGTCTCATCGGTTCTGCTCTCGCCGGCAATCCTCATGGAGAGCAGCGCCGAGACGGCCAGGATCAGGGCGGAAATAACGAAGAAGGTGCGGTAAGGCGCGCGGAAGCCTGCCCCGCCCGGCGCGGAGGCCGCCCTTCTGAGAAAGGCAAAGGTTCCGATCACGACAAGGTATCCTGCCAGAGTTCCGACCTGGTTCACCGCATTCTGATGGCCGAGCGCCGTGCCGCCCTTGCCTTCCTTCGCGTAATTGAGGGTAAGCGTGTTCTTCATTCCCAGCTGGATGTGCTCTCCCAGGGAGTGAATGAAGATCGCCGCCGTGACCAGTATCTTGGTCGAGGGGACCAGCGCGAGCATGCCCATGCCGGCGAGCATGATCACCGCGCCGATCTTGTACATCTTCTCTGCGGAGAAGGTGTAGAACACCGCCAGGATGAATACCAGAAGCAGTCCGGGGAGTTCCCGGAAGAACTCCGCAACGCCCCGGTCAAACTCCCGCATCTCGACGAATTCCGCGAGATAGTTGTCTATTAGTCCCTTATAGATGCCGTAGCTTAATCCCGTGATAATGATCGTAAGGAAGAAGACCTTGTAGCTCGAGTTCTCCCGGAAAAGTTCCTGCAACCGTCTGCGCATGCTGTCATCCTCTCCAGAATCTTACCGCGCGGTCCACCCAGCCCTCTGCTGCGGTGCCCGAGCCGGGACCCACCCCGTGGTCCACGCCCGGGATGAGCTCGAACTGATGGTCAATCCCCGCCGCATTCAGGGCCCTGTCCATCATGCGGGAGTTCTCCGCCGGGACACAGGTGTCCGCATCTCCGCACCAGAGATAGGTGCGGGGATAGCTGCCCGTTACGTGATGCTCTATTCCTGCAAAGTGCTCGCTGTCCGTCCCGGAATCCGGCCCGATGAGATTGTCTCTCGTGCCCATGTGCGTGAGCGCGGGATCCATGGTGATCACCGGATAGCACAGGACTATCGCCCCGGGCTTCGGCAGGCCGTACTTCATATACCCCATGTTCTCCGTGCCGAAGGAGGCTGCAAGATGGCCCCCGGCGGATGCGCCCCAGACCGAGTAATTCTCCGTATCCAGGCAAAACTCCTCCGCCCGGTCGAATACTTCCTTCACCGCCCGGGCCAGGTCGTCCTGCGGTGCGGGATACGCCGCCTTCGGAGCCACACGGTAGTATGCGATGACCGCGGAGATCCCGAGTTCGTTCAGTCTGCGGGCAAAAGGCACGCCCTCAATAAAGCTGCAGACCATGCCGTAGCCGCCGCCCGGCACGATCACCGCGACAGGGTGCTTCTTTCCGTCCCGGAGCACAAAACGGTCGTCCAGCTCATACACATTGGTTTCCGGATTCGTGATCCTCCGGATATCCGCGAGCGCCTGCTCTGGTACCACATCCGGATTATCGGAGCCTGGTGCCTTAATGAAGTACTCCCCGGAGATGATTTCCGTCCTTCCGAGGAATTCCCTGACAAGCGTCACCGCCTGCTCGTCCCTCTGTGCGGCGATCATCGCGGGAGTCATTGCGAATGCCCCCTGCTGTCCTGTGTCTTCGGTTTTCCCGTCCTGCGCCGCGGAGGCTCCGTCCCCCGAGGAACTGTCCGGCACCGGAGGAAAGTCGAAGCCGTGGACACCGCCGCCCAGCACCACAAGCTCGCAGGAGGGCTCCCTGCCCTCCCTCGCCGCCTGCTCCTCATAAGCCGCAAGCGCCTGTTTTGAGTATCGGACATTCACCAGCGGATCGTCACTGCCGTGGACGATGAGCACCTCCCCCGGATAACCGCAGATCTCCGCGAAGGGATCCATCTCCACCACATCCGCTGCATAGCGGCGGCCGAGCATCATCGGCCCGCAGGAAAACGTCTCCGGAATATTCCCGGGATCAAATCTTGCCTCGATCATCGCGCCGGAGCGGGCGTCGTCCGGGATGCAAAGCGCAGGGAAAAACATCACAAGCTTTGCTGTCCGCTCCGGGCACTGAGCCGCCGTAAGGGCACTGACAAAACCTCCCTGGGAAAACCCCCAGAGGACAGCCTTTCCGTCAGCTGCCGCCTCATCCGTACGGATGACGTAATCCATCACAGCCTTCAGGTCTTCCCTCTCCGTGAGGACGGACATCTCCGTGGTTGCGCCGTCACTCTGGCTTCCCGGCCCGCCGCCGCAGAAATCAAAGGTATAGGCGTGATATCCCGCCAGAGCAGCAGCTTCCGCGTAATGAACAAGGCCGCTCCTGTCCCCCATAAACCCGTGGCTTAGGATAACTGCGCTCCGTGCTGGTCTGTCCTCCCTTGCAAAACGGGTGCCGCGGATCACAAGGCCGTCTCTTTGTACCGTAAATTCACTCTTTGTAATCATTTCTTCCTTATCTCTTTCAAAGTGTCCCTTTCGGGAGTTTTCTCAAGGTCTCCAGACGGAATGCCGCAGGCCAGGCCACAAGCCACTGGGACGGCGAGTCCATCCACTTCCCGAATGCCGTCGAAACCGCCTCATCCTGGGCTCCCCTCGGCCTCGGCGCCTTCCCGTCCAGGACATAGGTCCCGTCGGAGATATACTGCTGCCCATGGAACCAGACCGCTTCCGCGCGCTCTTTCCACAGAGCATACCCGGTCTTCTCCCACAGCCGGAACAGGTCCGGAACATAGAACAGAGCGTAGGGATCCATCCCTCCGTGGATCGAAACCGCCGTTCCGCCGTGATAATGGAACCGCATCTGTTCCAGGAGGCTTCCCTTCCGGAACGGACGATCGTAATGCCACTGCCAGGTGGAGAGATAATATGCCGCCCTCACGGCGAGATCCAGATACTGCTCCTCCCCCGTAAGATCGTGCATCACCAGCGCGCCCTTAAGCAGCGGTATGCAGGACTCCTTGTCGATGGTAAAGATATCCAGAGCGCCGGCGGTGGTAAAGCCGTCTTCCTTAAAGCTCTGCGCATAATATGCGAGTGCTTTCGCCGCCGCATGGAGGTCCTTCTCCTCCCCGGTCCTTGCGGCGTAGAGCGCAAGGGTCCAGGCGAGGAAAGCTCCGGCAGTCCCATCCGTCACGCAGGGGGTCAGATCCTTCTCCAGCCAGCTCTTGCCTATTTTTCCGTCCCCGCCCATAACCTTCTGCGCAAAGAGGGCAATGCGGTCCGCGGCGGCGATCCACTCCGGCTTCTCCGCTTCCAGGTCCGAAGCCGCCTCCGCGGCATCCCAGAGAGCGGCGGCCGCCTCCGCGAGATTGCAGGCGTCGACAGTTTTGCCGTAACCGTTGGTGTAGATATTGCTGTCATAGTGTGTGTGGATGATGCCGGTTTCCGCGGACGTCGCGACCCACGCATCCAGGACGGATACTGCCATCGCGTATGCTTCGCGGTCGCCGTATTTCTTCGCGTGCACAAGGAGAGAGGCGGCATAAGAGGCGTTCTGCCCGCACCAGCCGATCTCGTACTTCTGGTGCTCCCGCTTCACCCACGCGCCGTCCTTCCATGTAAAGCCGATGGAGAAACCCCTAAATCCGTCCTCTTCCTCGGTGTAGAGCTGCTTCGCGTAGTCGATGCCGAGCTGCCAGAGCTCCTCCGGGGTGTGTTCGGGCTCCGGGACGCCGCCCGAGAGCTTCCACGCCGTATCCAGGAGCGCCCTGTAACCGGATTTTGCGTACTCCGGGGGAGCAATTACGAGCACCGCGCGGAAAATGGTGCGCTCCTTCGCATCCCTGTCCTCATAATCCCGGCAAAACTCCTCCCCCACATAGACCGGCTGGGAATTTCTCTCCGGCCACATCACTTCATGTATGGTGTGATCTCCCTCATCGTAGAGCGAGCAGGCGCCTTCAATATTGCTGCTGTCCAGGAACAGCCCCACCGTATAATCCGCCGTCTCCGAATATGTCGCACCCGGAACGGACGAACAGCGATAGGCGATGACATGCGGCTTTCCCGTCACGGCGTCCCTGTCGCCGGCAAAATACGTAGGGACAGTTTCCTCCTTCTTCTCCTCCACCAGCGGCGACTCGTTGCGCACCTGGTTGTAGTCCTTGATCATCGCGCGGTTTCTGTCGTACTGCACCGCGGGGATCATGGTGAAATCAGCCTTTTCCGCTATAATAAAACGCATGGAAGCACACCTTGACGGCTGATCCAGCCTGCGCTCCCAGATCACCGCGCCGGGATCGGCATCAACTGCAAAGCGGAAGCTGTCCCTCCCCTCCCCGCCGGCCTCGGCCGTGCCGACATAGATGTCATCAAGATAAAACGCTGTTCCCTGGTCTGACTGTTCCCACCAGAGCGAGTGCTGTCCTTCTCCCATTGCCTTTCCTCCCTGAACCGGATGCCATGCTTCAGCAAATCATTAGGTATCGTTTCACGGCCGCATTGCGAAGAGAAGGCCGGAACAGCACTGCTGCTCCGGCCTCCTTTACTTCGGATACGACTGTTTCACAGCATATCCATAGATTATCATGATTTATTCTGGCGTTCCACAAGACGTTCGCCACAGTAGATCTCCCTGAGCTTCGGCTTGTCGATCTTGCCTGTCGCGTTGCGGATCACATTGGCGAAGATCAGTTTTCTCGGCCGCTTGTAGCGC
>OMSM01000501.1 GCA_900313745.1 uncultured Lachnospiraceae bacterium | reverse complement strand
GGGACATGGTCACGCCGCCGGACTTCTTGGAATCGTAATCGAAGTAGGCCTGTGCATACATGTCGGTGTTGTCGCCGATGATCTTGATGGAGTTCTTGTTCGCACCGACGGTTCCGTCCGCGCCGAGACCCCAGAACTTGCAGCAGATCGTGCCCTCGGGAGTGGTGACGATCTCCTTGCCGGTAGGCAGGGAAAGGTTGGTGACATCGTCAACAATGCCGATGGTGAAGCGCTTCTTGTCCTCGTTGTCGTAGACAGCGATGATCTGGGCGGGGGTGGTGTCCTTGGAGCCTAAGCCGTAGCGGCCGGAGAACACAGGAGTGGTCTCGAACTTTGTGCCCTTTAAGGCTGCAATGACATCGAGTGCCAGAGGCTCGCCGATGGAGCCGGGCTCCTTGGTGCGGTCGAGAACGGTGATCTTCTTCACGGTTCCGGGGATAGCATCGACCAGAGCTTCAACGCAGAAAGGACGATACAGGCGGACCTTGATCAGACCGACCTTGCGGCCGAGGGTCGCGAGGTAATCGATGGTCTCCTCGATGGTCTCGCAGGCAGAGCCCATGGCGATGATCACCTGCTCGGCATCCGGAGCGCCGTAGTAGTTGAAGAGCTTATAATCGGTGCCGATCTTCTCATTGACCTTGTCCATGTACTTCTGGACGATGGCGGGAAGTTTGTCGTACGCCGCGTTGCAGGACTCTCTTGCCTGGAAGAAGATATCCGGGTTCTGAGCGGAGCCCATCTGGCGGGGGTGATTCGGATTGAGAGCCTTGTTGCGGAACTCCTGGACCAGATCAAGGTCGATCATGTCCTCGAGGTCTGCGTAATCCCAGGTCTCGATCTTCTGAATCTCGTGAGAGGTGCGGAAGCCGTCGAAGAAGTTGATGAACGGAAGCTTGCCCTCGACTGCTGCGCAGTAAGCAACAGGGGTAAGATCCATAACTTCCTGGACGCTGGACTCGCAGAGCATTGCGGCGCCGACCTGACGACATGCGTAGACGTCGGAGTGATCGCCGAAGATGCTCAGCGCGTGGGAAGCGAGCGCGCGGGCAGACACGTTGAAGACGCCGGGAAGCCCTTCGCCGGCCACCTTGTACAGATCCGGGATCATGAGGAGCAGACCCTGGGAAGCGGTAAAGGTGGAAGTCATCGCGCCGGCTGCCAGAGAGCCGTGCACAGCACCGGCTGCACCGGCCTCAGACTGCATCTCGGTAACGCGGACAGTCTGACCGAAAATGTTCTTCCTTCCGCCTGCGGCCCACTCATCGATATGCTCGGGCATAACAGACGAAGGAGTGATGGGATAGATGGTGGCTACCTCTGTGTAGGCATATGCTACATGAGCGGCAGCCTCATTGCCATCCATGGTTTTCATTTTCCTTGCCATGTTTAAGTTTCCTCCTTACTAAGTTGCACTGTTGCTAATATATGTTTTATAACAGAACAGTCCTTTCTAAATACTATCATCGGGCATGGTCAAATGCAAGGCTGTACTGCCTTTAAGACACGATATCTGCGGCATTTGCGGGGTGTCAGAGGGGTTAGCACTAACTAATCCGATGCCCGCTTTTGCACCTATGAAACTTGTGCTTTTTCAAAGGATAAGATATACTCGTTTTCTGGAAGTCAAGGATGCTCTTGCGGCACATATATCGTAAAGCATCGGAGCGGCGCTCTTAAATCAATGCCCGCCCGGTACGGAGGAAATTAGTTATGGCTGAGATCACCAAGGAAACCACGATCGGCGATGCCCTCGCCGTCAATCCCAATATTGCCTACGTTCTCATGCAGATCGGCATGCACTGCATCGGCTGCCCCGCCTCCATGGGGGAGACCCTCGAGGAGGCCGCGATGGTGCACGGGGTGGATGTGGACGAGCTCATGGAGCACGTCCTTGCTGCTGCGGAGGAGTAAGAAGCCAGGGGAAGGTTTGCCGCATAGGAAAGCGCCGGACAGGTGAAGGCCTGTCCGGCGCTTTCTTCGTGCAGTCAAAGGCTAACTGCAGCAAACATCAATGTGAAGCAGTTCACATGTGACCGGTATTCAGCTGATGCAGGAGAGCGTCTCGATGGCGTTTTCCGCGGAGATAACGCGGCAGTGCTCCTTAAGGTACTGCTCCCTTGCCACGGACATGGGCTGTACCTCGCCGTATTCCGAGAGCACGGCGAGCACGTTCTGCATGGCTCCTACCTCCTCGACCTCCTTGAACACGGTGACGAGATAGTAGTAGTTGTCCTCCGAAGCATAGAGCGCGCTGTGCCCGCGGAAGGCGTCCTTCACGAGAAGCGCAGCGTCCGCCGCCTGGGAGAGCGAGTCGAAAACGAACAGCCTGTGGGTGTACATGTAGCGCCTGATCCTGCGTACCGCCTCGCGGTCGTAGCCCGCACCCATGCGGCGCTGTCCCTGTTCACGGCCCTGGGCGTGTGCCTCATCCGCTTCCTGAGGAGCATCTCCTCCGGACGTCCTGTCCTCCGCGGACGCGTTTTCCTGGCCCATCCGGATCGCGTTCATGATCAGCTGCTCCAGGGTGCTTCCGATGGATTCGGCAGTACCGCCGGCTTCGTTCTGAATCGCGGGGGAAAAACTGGAGAAGCGGGTATCGAGCTCCTCCGGATCCTCGACCTTGGTCACGATCAGGACAATACACTCGGAGTTGAGAGGAATCGCCTCGATCATCAGCGGGATGTTCTCCGCATCGAAGCCGAACTGAAGGGAGGCTTCCTGCATCATGTCACGGAACAGCTGCCTTGCCTTGTCCGAGCCGTAGGCAAGCTCGCTGATTTTAAGCTGGCGCTTCGCGAGATCCTCGCCGGTCAGCGTGCAGCGGATCTGATTGTCGCTTACTTTCTCAATGCGCATATGCTCCCTCCTCTCTTTAATGGATAATTTAGTTTATACTTCAGCGCATATGCTTTGCAAGTAATGACGGGAGGATTTCACGAAACTTTCAGAGTTGTTCCCTGTTTCACACAATGAGAAATTAGTTCACACAAAGTGAATTTAGACAGCACATTTAGTCAAATTATTGTTCAGGGCGCATAAAAGCCGGCTGTGGATTTCGGACAAGTTTTTCCTGTAATTTCGGAGGTTTGACCAAAAGGGCGCCTTTTTGCATTCCTTGCACGAAAAGTGCGTGGTTGAAGCGGATTAATCAATTACATATAATGAGTGCACAGACGCGGACAAATCAGTATCGGGAAAGGAGGCGTTTAGAGGAGCAGGAGCTCCGGAAAGGACCGGTCCGCTGGTGAGACAGCGGCGGCCGGACGGAACACCATAAACAAATGCATAACACAGTTCTATATTAATTCTTAAATCATTTCATTGTTCTGTAATTCCTCACGATTCCGGCAGAAACCGGATCTGGCCTTTCAAAACTGCTGTAATCCGATTAAGATCCGGCATATCACCGATCAACACAGATTCAGAACAAGCAAAGTTTCCTTAATTTAATTCGATACGTTCCGTACTGTATGCTGCTCCGGCGGCGGATTCCCACGGACAAATTCCTTGCGGCCGGGGGCAGTACATTCTCGGGCGGGGTAAGGATCAGATCATCCCCCCGCATCTAAGCCGTATCTGACAACAGTTCTGTGTTCCTGTCCACGGGCATGCACCGGCGTTCATTGTGGGTCCCCCGCATGAGGTTCAGTGCATGCCCCATTTCTGTGCCTTCGGGTCTATGGTATAATACCTTAGTTGTGCATTTGACCAGAACCGATCTGAAGAGGAATACCATGGCAAGGAGCGGCAGACAGAACCGCAGTGAATATGATGATCTGGACCTTTTCCTTCCGGAGGAGGAAGAGGAATACAGGCGGGACGTAAGAAGGCCTGCCGGAACGAATTCCCCGGGAAGCCGCGGCTCCGCGGCGCGGGGAACAGGAAGGCCCGGAAGGGGCAGCGAAAGGCCCGGAAGGGATACCGGAAGGCAGGGTTCCGGGAGAACCCGCCCCTATGAGGAGATGCCTTCCCGCCGGGGAAGCTCCCGGGGAACGAGCCGCAGGAAGAAGAGGTTTCCCTGGCAGCTCCTTGTGGCACTCGCCATTATTCTTCTCATCGGCGCGGTCGCGGGCAGCATGCTCATCGAGCGCTACAGCTACTCGAACGAAAAGGAGGACCTGTATTCCTGGTTTTCCGTATCGGACGACAGCGATGCTGCTGTTTACTGGGGTGAGGAGAGGGAGTCGCGCGGCGTAAGGCTGATCGGCGGCACCTATTACATTGAGTTCGGCGAGGTGATCTCCCGCCTGAACAGCCGCTTTTACTACGGGGAAAAGGACAACGTTGTGATCTACTGCCTCCCGACGGACCGGGTGGTGACTGTGATCGGAGAGAACAGGATCACGGCGTCCGCCGGCGTCGAGGAGACCGGTTACGCGCCCGCCCTCATGGAGGACGGGACGCTGTACCTTGCCCTGGATTTCGTGCGGCGCTTCACGAGTTTTGACTATGAGTGCTACGAGGCGCCGAACAGGATACGCATACGGACGGACGCGGAGAGCGCTGTGACGGCGGAGGTGACAAAGGACACGAACCTGCGCACTTCCGGAGGGATCAAGAGTCCCATCCTGGTGCCGCTTGGAAGCGGGGACCGGGTGACGGTGCTCGAGGAGATGCAGACCTGGAGCAGGGTCCGGACCGAGGACCTGGTCACAGGATACGTGGAGAACAAATTCCTCGGGGAGAGGGAGACGGCGGAGATCCAGGCGCCGGCCAACTACACCGAGCCGGAGTACCCGGACGCCAGGATCAGCGGGCTGGTCAACATGGGCTGGCACAACGTGGCCGGAGCGGGAGGAAACGACACAATCTACTCCTACATGGCCGAGGTGAAGTCCATGAATGTGATCTCACCCACCTGGTTTCCGCTTGCTTCCGACGACGGAACACTGGAGTGCTACGCGACCCACGCTTACATGGATGCCGCCCGGAACATGGGGCTCAGGGTGTGGCCGGCGGTGGACAATTTCAATATTCCGGGCGTGGACCACAATAACGCCCTGACCACCATGGCGTCGAGGGAGAAGATGATAAGCCAGCTCATGCAGTGGGCTGCGGAGTACGGGTTCGAGGGGATCAATGTGGACTTCGAGCAGGTTTCTCCGGATTGCGGGGACGACTTCATCGAGTTCGTCCGCGAGCTCTCGATCGCCTGCCACCGCATGGGGCTTACCCTGTCCGT
>OMSM01000213.1 GCA_900313745.1 uncultured Lachnospiraceae bacterium | reverse complement strand
GGGAGACGGATCAGGCGGGAAAGGCCGCTTGGCACCTGCACGGCGGCAAACTCCAGTTCCTCCTTCTCGTTCTTTTTCTTCTTCCGGGGCCTGAACAGGCCTGTCCCCTCTCCGCCCTTACGCCTTAGCAGCGCGCCGAGGTTGAGCGTCTTGTTCCTGATCAGCGGAAAAGGCCTCGAGGAATCAAAGGCCATCGGGGTAAGCACGGGAAAGATCTGCTCGGTGAAGTACGTATCCGCATACACACGGTCGCCCTCCGCAAGCTCGCCGTAGCTGCATACGGAGACCTTCGCCTCCTCAAAGAGAAGGGGAAGCAGCGAGCGGTTGAGCGTCTGGTACTGCTTCTGGACGAACTCCTGGGTTCCCGTCAGGATGGCGGAAAGCTGCTCCGCGGCGGTCATTCCGGCAAAATCGCGCTTCCTGTACCCGGCGTTCACCATATCCTTGATGGAGGCGACCCTGACCATGAAAAACTCATCCAGGTTGGAGGAGGTTATGCTCAGAAATTTCAGCCGCTCGAAGAGAGGGTTATCCCGCTTCCTTGCCTCGTCAAGCACCCTGGCATTGAACTGCAGCCAGGAAAGCTCCCTGTTCGTATAGTATTCCGGGGCGGCGAAATCGATCGCGTATCCTTCTTTGTCCGCATGTTCCGCGTCCTTATTCGGAATCCGTTCTCTCTCGTCGTCTCTCCCGGAACCTGTCAGTTTTTGCTCCCGCTTTTCCTTCTTCATGCTGCTCATTCTTCCCGTTCTCCCGCGTTACCTCTGCCGGATCACCGGCCGGATTCCGTAGACCTCCTCGAAGAAGTCCGCCCTGTCGCCGAAAAGTCCGCGCTCCATGGTCAGATCCTCCTCCGCGCTTACGGTAATCACCAGCATTCCGTCCTTGACCTTGGCCTTAAGATCCTGGAATTTCTGCATATGCGACCGGTCCAGGCCGTTGGCGATCCTTAAGATCGCGGTGAGTCTCGTGATGGTCAGATAGGAATCGTGATCCAGGTCCGTGACCATCTCCTGCGCCGCGAAATAGACGAAGCTGCTGTGGTTGTAGCGCACAACGTTCGCGACGATCTCCCTCTCCAGATGGGAGAGCCCGATGATCTCCGTGGACATGATAATGTCATAGGAACACTCGCCGGAATCGGACATGCTGATGTACTTCCCGCAGTCGTGAAGGAGCGCGGCAATCCGCATAAGGAGCCTCTCCCTTCCGCCCATTCCGTGGTACTTCCTGGTGCTGTCAAAGATCTTGAGCGAGATGTTCTCCAGTGCGCGCCCCCGCTCCTCGAGCCCCATGTAGCGGCGGCCGATGTTCTTGGCACAGGCGATGATGTCCTCCTCGAAATCGTGCCCCGGAGGGAGGATCTTCCGGTTCTCCGTGAACTCATAGATCATTCCGTCGCAGAGCGTCACGCCCGGCGCCCAGATTCTCCCTGCCCCTGTCGTCCTGAGAACCCTGGAGAGAAGCATTCCGGATATGTACATCAGGGGGACGTTGTCGTCCGACACATCGTAGCGCCTCGCGAAGTCCTGGGGATTGGAGCTTCTCAGGTCGTCCATGAAGACGTCGAAGGACGGACTGTCCGTGAATCCCGGGTTGTCCCTGTCGCTGATGTAGTGCTCAAGCACCGGGGAGATATAGTCGTCGACCACGATGATGTTCCGGATCTCCCGGTCCTTGAGGTACAGGTTCTTGAACACGGTGAGCTGCGAGTCGATCAGCTCGGTGATCACGTAGTCCCTTCTGGAAGCGCCCGCGTCGATATTGCGCAGCTGGTCGTAGAGACGAAGCACCCCCATCCTCAGGTTCTGCGTGAGAATCAGGTGATCCTTGTCAAAAAGCGAGATCTGGATGGAGCTGCCTCCGATATCCACGATTGCCGTGCCGCTCTCGATAAACCTGCTGAAGCCCTCGCCTTTGGCTGCGATGGACTTGTAGTCAAGGAAGCGCTGCTCGGAATTGGAGAGCACGTCGATATGAATTCCCGTCTGCTGCTCGATCTGTGTAAGGACGATCTGTGAATTGACCATCTCCCGGATGGCACTGGTGCCGTAGGCCCGGTAGTCCGTGACCCCGTAGTTGTCCATTATGCGCCGGTAGTCCGCGAGGACACGCTTAAGCTCCGCCACATGGGCGTAGCTGATTTTTCCCGTCGTATAGGTATCGGTACCGAGATTGATGCGGTGCGTCACATGGTCAATGACCCGGATGCCCCTCTTTCGCGAGCACTCCGCGATCATCAGTCCCAGCTCATAGCTTCCGACATCTATCGCGGCAAAAAGCGTGATACCGGCTGATTTTGTCTGCATAGCTGCTCCTGTCCGT
>OMSM01000137.1 GCA_900313745.1 uncultured Lachnospiraceae bacterium | reverse complement strand
TCGTTGTCATAGCGGAAGAAGGACAAATTGTGTCCCTCGACGTACAGGCCGTCCGCCGCCAGCACCCGGCGCACAGGGTTTAACACCTCGGCCGGCACCTTCGCCCAGTCCGCGGGATTCTCCGGCGTCGCCAGGATCCACACGCGGCCCTTCCCGTAGGTGCTCTTAAGGAACAGGGCGCAGTGGTAATCCCCGCTTCCTGCGTTAATATACGACCATGCGGCGTTGTTGCCATGCTGGATATCCGGGAAGAGCACACCCTCCTGCTTCTCCGGATAGCAGAACCAGTCGTCGGTCACATCGTACCGGTCGCAGAGAAGTTTTCTTCCGGTGAGCCTCACCTCGGAGAGTTCCTCCCAGGCTGCCCTCCTGCCGTCGGCACAGACTGCTGACACGAATCCTGTGGTCACCACAGCATCTTTGCCTTCCAGAACGAAGCGGCGGAGCTTTTTCATAATCTCCGGATCTGCAGCGGAGGATTCCGTGAGAAGTACAGCCTTTGCTCCCGCGGCACTCCCCTGTCCGTCCTCCGGCTCCTCCCCGGGGAAGTACGGGGTCGGATCGAGGGCTAAGCCCTGCATGCCGAGATGATCCTCGTAATGATTCTCCCCGTCTGACCTGAACGGAATATAAACCGGAACTCCCGCCGGCTGTCCGACCGCCTGAAGCAGCGCGTCAAGTTTTGCATACTGGACGCCGAGGGGGGCGGTGAGACGGCTGTCGATCAGGTCCGCCCACTGGAACATCATCATCTCGCGCGGCCTCGCGAAAGCGGTGAGGTACGCCTGCTCCAGGTAGCGGTCAACGCTGAAGCACTGGTAGGAGTCGAACCAGCCGCCTCCGTTTCTTCCGGGCTTCGCGCTCTCCATCCAGCGCATCAGGGAGTATCCGAGATATTCCGGAAGATGCTGGTCCGCGTACATGGTGCTGCGGGTCTCTGTACCGGTATAAATCCTGTCGAAGATATCCTTCTCCACTCCCGGACAGTATCCGGTGCGGTGGTAGGACTCCCTCCAGTTGGGATACTTGATGGTCACGCGGCACTTTGGGTTGACCTTTTTCGCGGGACCGAGGATCAGGTTCTCGGAGACGTCCGTCATCAGCTCTTCGCGGAAGGTTACCCAGTCCCTGTCCCCCTTCTTCGCGATGCACTCCTCACAGGTGCAGTTGGTGAAGAAGAAGTCGTCCAGAATAAACTCGTCGTAGATGGACGCTGTGTACTCGGAGATCTCCCGCATCTTCTCCCGCATCGCCTCGTTGGAGTAGCACCAGGTGGTGAAAAGGCGCTGCTTGCCGCCGTCCTCCATCTCCCGGCCGGTCGTCGCGGTTATGCCTCCGGCGACCTCGACTCCCTTCTCCAGGAAGAAATCCCTGATCCACTTAAGCTGTTCCCTGTCCGCCAGCACTCCGTCGCGCCATGTCTCGAGGTAAACCTTGTCCAGGCCGATATATTTCTCGATATAGTCGTAATCGTACGCCAGTTTCTCCGGAGTGAAGCGTGCCGCCACAGGAGAAGGAATATATACAACGGTTTTGAATGAATTGTAGTGTCCCATGCTGTCCTTTCCGACATATAAGAAGGTATTCTTTACGCATCAGGCGTAAAGAATACCGTAATCGGCGTTCTCGTCAGAGAACCGTCCTTATCCGGGCAACCACTGATAATTCCGCGATTCCCTGATTATTTCTTCAGTTCCTGTACCGACATCCCCTTCACCAGGGTTACCGGCATGACAATACTTTCAATCAGCGTAGTCCGGGGATGGCTGATCAGCTCGATCAGCTTCTCCGCCGCTACACGGCCGATGCCCTCCATGTCCTGCTGCACCGTGCAGAGCGCGGGTTCCGTGATCCTGGTGATCGTGATTCCGTCGTAACCTGCAATCGCGATATCCTTCCCGATCTTTAGCCCCCTGGCGTTCAGCTCGTTGATTCCGCCCAGTGCGGAATAATCATCGGGAAAGAGGATACAGGTGGGCGGATCCGGAAGATCCAGAAGCCTGACGGTTGCCTCCCTTGCGGCGACTGAGTCTCGATAGGCGACCGGAACCATATATTCGTCCGGGACATGTATTCCCAGCATCTCCGTGGTCCGGTAGAAGGACGAGATGCGGTCGATTGTTACCGCGGAGGGAAGACCGTGGATATAGGCTATTTTCCTGTGGCCCTGGCTGTAGCAGTAGGTTACCAGCTGGCGGATGCCGTCCACGTTGTCGGAGTGAACGGAAATCCTCCCCTGGAATATGTGGTCGATCGTGACCACCGGCAGTTCGCTCTCGATGAGCTCGCGCACCTCCGGATCGCTGAAGTTCACACAGGCGATCACCACACCGTCAAACCCGCGGTACCTTGCGTGCTCCAGATAAGACATCCGGTTAACCCTTGACCGGTTGGCGTTGATGAAGGTGATATCATAGCCCTGCGACTCCGCGCATCTTTTGAAGGCGTCCAGCACAGTGGCAAAATAGTCATGGGTGAGCCCGCTCCGCGCCTCATCGGTGAAGAGGACTCCGATATTGTCTGTCTTGGACATCTTCAGGCTTCTTGCAGCGGAGTTGGGCGAATAGCCCATATCCCGCGCCGCCTGGCGCACCAGCTCCTTGGTCTCGGCGCCGATGTCGCTCTGATCGTTTAATGCCTTACTGACCGTCGCAACCGATACCCCGCACCGTCTGGCTATATCCTTAAGTGAAACAGACTGCTTTGTCATGATACTCCCGAAAACCGGTCCCCCGGGCGGAGAAACTAATCCGGAGGATCCGCCCGGACAGCACATCATCCCTGTCCGAATGTGTTTTTCTTATAAAAAGGGCGTCTGCAAGTAATTACAGTCCCGCAGACGCCCTTATCCGCTGCATTTGACTCATATCCCGGCTGCCCGGTCTATGCGCTCAACAACGTTTACTGCTAAGTTGTGCCTCCCGGCTGTTCATCGGTATTCCGATCAGCGGGTTGCCTTCCATGCCTCGTACTGCTCCTGGCAGGCAGCGAGAACATCCTGGTAACCGGCGGCATCAAGAGCTGCCTGGTAATCAGCGATCGCACTGTCAACATCATCGGGAGCATATGCGCCGCACTCTAACGTTCTGCCGTACTCCTCAAGGAGGTTCAGGCATGCGGTGTACTGAGCCTCAACTGCGCTGTGGTCGAAACGGAAGCCGTTGGAAACGGTACCGGTCGCGGAGCCGTTGAAGGTGTCATACATTGCGATCTTGTCATCGGGCTCGTCGGAAAGAAGGGTAACCGCCTTAACAGAGGTGGACTCCCAAGGGCTGTGGTTGTACAGAGAACCCATGCCCTCACCGGTTCTGTCGACCTTGCCGTTCTCGTCGATCACATAATCGGTGCCTTCGATACCATAGGTGTAAAGGTTAGCAATAGCGTTGTCGGTGAAGAGGTAGCCAAGGAAATCAACAGCAGCCTCAGCCTTCTCGGCGGAGCAGTTCGCGGAAACCGCGAAGCAGGAACCTAACGTGGTGTGAGAGGAGCCCCAGTTCTTGGTGAGCTTGATGAAGTCCTCAGCCTGGTTGCCGTCACGGCCCTCAGATTCCTTGTCGTTCGGGATGGAGGTCCACCAGCCGAACAGCCAGTCCTGAGTCTGGGAAAGAGTTGCCGGCAGAGTCTTGCCGATCTCTTCCTCAAGAGCGATGTAGCCTTCCTGGCCCCATCTGCCCATCAGCTTGCAGAAGTCAGCATACTCAGGGGTGATGATCGGGTTAATGACCTCGTCCTTCTCAAGGCTCACAGCGAGCTGGGACTGAAGGGTCTGGTCGATGAAATCATAGCTGTCAAGGAAGTAACGATAGAACATTGCCGTGCCGGCGCCGCTGTAAGGATACTTGATTCCCGCATCGCGCGCTGCAGCCATATAAGGCTCCAGAGCAGCAAGCTTGGAGATGATGTCGGGCTGAGCCTCGATGGAAGCGATGTCGACGCCGCCGATCTTGTCCGCGTTGGACTGGAGGAACTTCATGCTGTAGCCTTCAGCACCTTCCTTGTAGATGGGAACGAACAGATCCTTGCCATCGTAACGGGCTGCCTCCCAATACCACTCAGGCATGGAATCCCAGAGCCTGGTGCCGGGAAGGAGGTCGGACAGATCATATGCTGCGTTGTTCTTGTACAGATCGTTGGTACCGATGGTTCCCCACCAGTTCGCGGTCCAGAGGATGTCAACCTCACCGGAAGCAAGTGCCAGGTTGGACTTGTCGCCGTACTCCGCGTTCGGAAGCTCGTTGATGGTAACTCTTGCCTTGCTGCCAAGCTCTGCAAGACGTGCATTGATGGCATCGTTGACTGCCTTGCCCTCAGCCTCGTCAGTAGCCTGCACGTTGTAAACCGCGCGGTACAGATTGAGGTTGATGGTGTCACCGGATGCTTCCGCTTCCGGTGCTGCTTCCTCAGCGGGGGCCTCAGCCTCGGCGGCTGCGGGCTCTGCTGCAGGAGCTGCGGGTGTTGCTGCGCCGGTGCCTGCGCATCCGGCAAGAAGTCCTGCCGCGACAATGGCGGTTAAGCCGGCGGCAAGGAGTTTCTTTGTGATACTGTTCTTCATGAGTTAGTATCCTCCCTTTGTGGATAGTTGCCAGCGGATCGCTGTGATCCGCCTGTTGCTGTGTATAGTTGCCGCAGTCTCATCTGCGGTTATACCCGTAAACAAAACTGCTTTCTATATTCGAAGGCCGCCTTGACGGCCAGGAATACCGTGTAAACAAAAGGAACGGTCCGTTTTCTTCTCCAATCAGCCCTTGACCGATCCGACCGTGAGGCCCTTGACGAAGTACTTCTGGAAGAACGGGTAGGCGATGATGATGGGGCCGATAACAACGACCACGGTTGCCATCGTCGCGGAATACTGCGGGATGGAGCCGCCCATCGCCTGAAGGACAACCGAAGGAATACTGGTGTTGGTCAACAGAACCTCGATGGACTTCTGGATGTTGATGAGGAGAAGCTGGAGGGGCTTCTTCGCGCTGCTGGTGATGTAGAGGTATGCATTCTGCCAGTCATTCCAGTAGCCGGTCGCCATCATGAATCCGACAGCGGCAAGTGAGGGCTTCATCAGGGGAAGCGTAATCTGGAAGAAGGTGCGGTACTCGCCGGCGCCGTCGATCTTGGCCGCTTCCATCAGCTCCTCGGGGATGCTGTTGGCGATGTAGGTCCTCAGAATGATGACGTTCATCGTCGTCACGCAGATCGGAAGGATCAGGACCAGCAGGCTGTCCTTCAGGTGATACATGGTGGTGAACACCAGGTAATTGGAAAGCTGTCCTCCGTTGAAAAGCATCGGGATCAGGAGGAAAACCGAGAGTATCTTGCGGAGCGGGAAATCATGCCGGCTTAAGGAGTATGCGAACATACTCATTACAAACAATCCGGTAAAGGTTCCGGCGAGTGTGACGAAAATTGTGATTCCGTAAGACTGGCCCAGCTGCTTGCCGTAGCGCAGAACTGCGTTCATTCCGTCCATCGACCAGTTCTTCGGGAAGTAGGTATAT
>OMSM01000211.1 GCA_900313745.1 uncultured Lachnospiraceae bacterium | reverse complement strand
GGTTGCGAAGAACGCGGACATGCCCGGTATCGAGCAGGGTTTCGGCGGCATCGCTGCGGACGCCGGCGTTTATTGCCGAGCGGGCGAGAGTTATTCGGCCCTCCCTGGAAAGATTTTTAAGCGCAGTCCTGTTTGCCAGAGGCCAGGAGGTCAGGCACTTAACGATTTTATCTTCCGCTTTTGTGATGAAAAGGAGGCGCTCCGCGATATCCTTTCCGATCTCCTCATCCCCGCTGCAGCTGTCCATCATAGCGGAGAGAAGTTCCTCATCGGTGATGTTCCGGAGACAGTCGGATGCGCTGAATTCCAGAGTATCGTCCTTAATCCTCTGTTCATATAGCCTGGCGAGAACCTGCTGGCCTCCCTCCGCCTTCCGGAGAGCTTTCAGCGCACTTTCCTTTGCCGGCGCACATTTGGACGACAGGACGACATTCTCCAGGTCTCCCGCGGATGTGAGCAGTCCGGCGGCCTCACCTCCGACGTATTTGTTTTTCAGGGCAACGGAAAGCAGGCTTTCCTGGGAAAGAAAGCGGACGGCCATCCTCTTGTTTTCGGTATGCGGAGCGTCGGCTTTTCTGATGAGGGAAAGCAGCTGCTTATCCGTGAGTTTTGACAGAGCTGCATTCAGAAGGTCGCGGTCGGCACCGTATCTCTTCTCTCCTTCGGGAGACAATATCGTATAGCGCAGTGCGAAATCCAATATCGCATCGGAGGAAACCGCCGTCTCCAGGAGTTTTACTGCGCACATCTGGGTAAACAAGCTGGCGGAGGCCGGTGAGATCCGCCCTGTCGATTTATTGGTCTCCGGCTTCAGGCTGCTGTCATTCTCCAGGGCGGACAGAATCCTGCGGTCAGTCTCTTCATCCGTTCCGGACAGCTGCTTCCGGATATCCGCGGCTGTGGAATAAACGTGCCGGTCGGCCATGCGGAGCATTGCTGCGGCAAGATCGTGTTCGGCGGAGTCCGGCCACAGCTCTCTAAGCCTCTCTGTCGCGGTGCTCCGGAGCTTCGGCGAATCTTCAATCACATCCAGAATGCTCTTTTTGTCCTGCAGACGGGACAGCGCCAGGTGCTGAAGCGGCTCCTCCTTAAGATTCATGGCCATATTGCAGAGCAGTTGTTCAGACTGAAGCTTATTTGCGATGATGTATTCCTTTAATGCAGTTTCATCGGGGCTGTCCGAGCGGAGACCCTGGCGGACGATCCAGTCAAGATCATCCTCCCGGATACCGGGATTGTCCGCGCAGTCCCGCAGCGCGCCGGTGCTGCCGGCGAAAAGCTGGGAGAGCATGTGCAGGGCATCGGGATCGGTAATCCGGGATACAGCGGCAGCGCGGATTTTCGGGCGGTCTATCAGGGCATAATAGAAAAGCTTCCGGTTATCGGTCAGTGACGAAAGCTTTCTTATAAGTTTTTCCTCTGCCCGGGGACTGTCGTACTTGTGAACCTTGGCGGCTTTGGCCTTTGCCTTTTCCGCATCCTGCCGGGTGGAGTAGGAGATTCCGAAGACAGGCATGACGCACCTCCCGAAGAATGATATTATGATTAGTATAGCATGATATCGGAATACTACCGAATCGGTCTGCAGAGACCGGGAAAGGAGCTGCATCATGAAGAAAGCATTAGTTGCCCTGCTGATCGCGGCACTGTTCATCACCATGCCCGGGTCCCTGGTGCACGCGGCGAAAGCTGCGGACAGGGCAGCAAATGAGGAAGAAGAATTAACTGAAGAGACAGAGGACGAAGAATCCGGGGAGGAGGAAGAGAAAGAAGCGGAACCTGCTGAGACAAGATGGGAAGGCGAAGGCTTTGATACCCCGGAGGAGGCGGTCTCAACATATATCATCGGTCTGATTGACTGGGATGTGGAGGAGATTCTCTCCGCCTGCGCCATTGAATCCTATGTCGACAATTACGATTTCGAGAAGCAGATCGGGCGCACGGGCAGAATGCTGTCGCCCGTTAACGGAGGTTTTCAGTCCGGCTTCATCCCCTGCGGGGATGAACTGGGCAGACAGCTGAATCTGGAAATCCGGAGGAGCCAGTTCATACAGACAATTGTTGCTCAGTATCTGTATATGACGAAATCGGAATTCCTCACCGGAAGAAGTCCCGCAGCCGTCAATCTGATGGATTATGATTCCGCATCGGAAATGGTGGAGGAGTACACGGTGGAAGAGGGGCCGGAGATCGAGTACAGGGGGATGATTCTTCCCGCAGCTTTCCTTTCCGACCGGTACTACAACCAGAATATCCAGTATAATCTGATGAACACGGCATTTGCGGACGGCGCCGGACAGCTCGTATCCCTCGGCGCGGTGGTCTTTATTAAGGACGAGCCGTTCCTCATGACCTTCGGTGTGGAGAAATTCGGGGACAGGTGGTATATCACGCAGACCAACCTGCTTTCCTCGCTGCTGGTGCTCAATCCCTCCGGCGGTGTCTGCTCCCTGACGGATGTCGCGGATCTCTCCGCGGATGACGTTGAGGATATGTATGAGGCATATCTTTATGACGGCCGTCTGATTGAGCTCACACAGGGGATCAATGAGAAGATCGGTGAGATTGCACCGGAAGACATTTTCTCCCTGCCGGAAGACGAGTGGGAAGACGCCTTTAACGAAGCATATCTTGAGGTTGCCGAATCTGTTTCGGAGGAGGATCTGGAATACCTTGAGGAGGTATGCTCGTTCATTTCCAGTATGTATTGATTTCCTGCCGGAGAAACCGGAGATCCTGCGGCCGGGACAAGTTTTGCAGTAATGAAGTGAATGGTTACACTGTCTCACTCCCGGCAGCGCTGCCGGGAGTGTTTTTCAGGACAGGCCGCCGGGGATTAGCAGGGAGAGTATAATCAGCAGCGCAGTAATAGTACCAAAGGAACAAGATTGCCATGAAAGTAAAGATAACATCGGACAGTACCTGTGACCTGTCCGCGGAACTGCTGGCCAGGTATGATATCAGCATCGTGCCGCTCACGGTATCTATGGGGGAGAGTGAAGGAAAAGACGGGGTTGATGTCACGCCGGATAAAATTTACGAATTTGTCGACAGTTCCGGGGTACTGCCCAAAACCAGTGCTCCCAATGTAAATGACTATATGACGGAATTCTCGAAATGGGCAGCCCAGGGATACAGCATAGTGCATTTCTGCATAGGGAACGGGTTTTCCTCGTCCTATACCAATGCCTGCCTGGCTGCGGAGGAGTTCCGGGATGTTTATGTTGTCGACTCGGAAAACCTCTCAACCGGCCAGGGACTTCTGGTGCTGATGGGTGCGGATATGGCGCGGGACGGCCGGACTGCCGGGGAGATCCGTGAGGCGTGTGCGAAGGCCGTGTCGAAAGTCGAGGCGAGTTTTGTCATAGACCGGCTGGACTATCTCTATAAAGGAGGACGCTGCAGCGCGCTTGCCGCCTTCGGCGGGAATGTCCTCAGGCTGAAGCCGTGTATTGAGGTGCTGAACGGGAAGATGACCCCCGGCCGCAAGTACAGGGGGCAGATCGAAAGAGCGATGCGGCAGTATGCGGAGGACAGGATTCACGGCCGCACGGATATTGATGCGCACAGAGTGTTTGTCACCCATACGAAATGCTCCCCCGAAGCAGTGGAGGCAGTGAAGGACATCATTCGCAGGGAAATTCCGGAAGTGGAAGAAATTCTGGAAACGACTGCCGGGGCTACCATAACTTCGCACTGCGGGCCGAATACGCTGGGAGTCCTGTTTATGAGGGTATAGCGCACTCGGGATACACCGAAGGTACTCGGCAGCAGGCATGAAGCAGACTGCCGGG
>OMSM01000022.1 GCA_900313745.1 uncultured Lachnospiraceae bacterium | reverse complement strand
GCGCAGGCCTTTTGTCCGAAGGGGTAATTCCGGTAATTTCCGGTTACTTCCTGCGGTACGGGCAGACATCCAGATAAAACTGGCCATTGCCGAAAGCAGCACGCCGTTTGTTACCCGCCACTCTATACGGCCGATCAGGGTAAAGAAAATACCTCCGGCCATAAAGGAGGCAAGACAGAGAAGGAGCGGCACTGCCGCATTTCCCGGGCCGAGTGCCAGGAATATGAGGCAGACGGCGGCGCCTGCGGCGGCAAGGGAAGCAATATGGGGCTTAAGAGTTGAAAGAAAGGAGCGGAAAGGTATTCTGCCCGAAGTCCGGAAAGCTTCCATTCTGCTCAGAGTGTCCGTCCCGAAGTAATTCTGGTCGCTGGTAAAGCATTGCTCCAGCATGCCGATCCACACAGGTGTTATTCCGGCGGAATTATAGGCTTCTTCGTTTTCGGGATAACCCGGGTAACGGTCCAGATAATCGTAAATATTCTCACGCAGCGTATTCGCCCTGGTATATTCGGGATAGTAAGGGTCCATCCTGCCGTAAACCCAGCGGATGCCGAAGGACAGGATACAAACGGAAATCAGGGCAAGCGCTGCGGAAAGGGTTTTCCTCAGGACCGGCCGGGCAGGCTTCATGCCGGTTCCCCTGTGCGGAAGAAGCGGATAGGCAAGGCACATCAGGCCGAAAGGGATGCAGAGAACAGCTGCTTTGTACCGGATGGAACAGGCCAGAAGCAGGACTGCGGCTCCGGAGAGAAGCTTCGGGAGGCCGGAAGCGGCTTTTCTGCCGGCACCGTCCGCATCCTCAGCCGTATCATCCGTATCCGGTACGGCGTATTCCAGCACCAGCAGAATTCCGGTGACCGCAGTGACCATAGCGGTCTGAGTGAAATTGATCGGCTCCGTCAGGTAGAGGGAGCAGAACAGAAGGCCGTGAAGAAACTGAGCGGCCTTCCCGGGCCATCCCGCGATAATCCTGCCGATGATGTAAAGCTGAAGGAATAATCCCGCAAAGAGAAGGGTAAGGGAAAAAACGGTCCACCAGTTCACGGAGGCATTTATATGCACCGGAATGCGGAGAAGGAAAGCCAGTTCCGGTGATATAAAGAAGAATCCGGGTTTGGTGGTGGAGGAAAGATATTCTGCGATATTCCTGTCCCCTGCGGAGGAGAGCTCCGGATCCGTGCCAAGGAAGATAAGGAGTGAAGCAGCGGCAATAAGAAGCGGAAGAGCAATATCGGCTAACCGAAGGTTTTTCTTTGTTTTCATTGTTTAATCCCGCTCTTTTACTGCGCATACCGGAATACGGAATATGCCTGAAAAAGAAAAACGACGGATTAACGTCGTTTAATCAGTGCGGATAACAGGATTTGAACCTGCACCCTCGCGGACCAGAACCTAAATCTGGCGTGTCTGCCAATTCCACCATATCCGCAGGTACTGAAGTATTATAGCGCGATTCAGATCCTGCCGCAAGACAGCGGCCCCGGCGGCACAGGGCTAGAGATACAGAAGCTTCGCGTCCGGAGCGCCGCCGTCCGATACCGCCAGCAGGATGTAGCTCGGGCGGTGGCCGGCCTGCCTCGGATAGGTGAGGCTTCCGGGGTTCAGGATGAGCATGTCCCCCTGGCGCTCACAAACCGGAATATGCGTGTGCCCGAAGATCACGATGTCCGCCCCGGCTTCCTCCGCGGCGTAGAGAAGGCTGTCGAGACTTCGGTAGATATTGTACCGGTGGCCGTGGGTCAGGAAGATCGTGTGTCCGGCGAACCGGAAGGTCTCCTTAGAGTCGGCAAAGAAGCCGTAATCGTTGTTGCCCGTCACGATGTGGACAGGGCAGCGTACAAGCGAGCGGTAGTAAGGGCCGCTTCCGTCCGCGTCGCCCGCATGGATCAGCATGTCAGGGTGCGGATACATGTTGAGAAGACGGCGGAGAGCGGAATCGTCCCCATGTGTGTCACTGACGACAAGAGCGGTCATACTGCTAATTCTCCGTTCCGTACCGGCGGATCAGTTCGTCCGTCATCGCGCGGATTCCCTGGCCGCGGTGGCTGATGCGGTTTTTCTCCTCCGGCAGGAGCTCCGCGCTGGTTCTGCCGTATTCCGGGAGGAAGAAAAACGGATCATAGCCGAAACCGTGTTCCCCGCGGATCTCATGGCCTATCCTTCCCTCCATCGTCCCCCGGACGGCAAATCTCTCCCCGGAATCCGATTCGGCGTGCGGCAGGATCACCGCGGCAATGGCTGCGACGAACCTTGCGGAGCGCTCCTCGTCGGGGACGTCCCTCATCTTGCCGAGAATGGCAGTCATCTTCTCACGGTAGGAGGTCTCATGGCCCATGAAGCGGGCGGACTGTATGCCGGGGGCCCCGTCCATTGCGTCGATGACCAGGCCGGAATCGTCGGCGATGACGGCGGTGACAGACGTCCTATTGCAGCCGGGAGCAAAGCGCTCTCTAAGGTCCGGCCGCTCCATGACGAGTTTTGCCGCGGCCTCCGCCTTGATCATCGCGTTTTCCTCAAAACTTGTCCCCGTCTCCTCCGGGTCACTGCTTATCCCGAGCTCCTTCGTCGAATACACCGGTATCCCGCGTCCGGAGAGAATCTCGCGGACTTCCCGGACCTTGTCGGCGTTTCCTGTTGCAAGAATGCACTGTATCTTCATCAGCTGCGGCTCCCCTGGTCATGCCTGCCGTTTTTCCCGGGCTTCGGTCCGGGGAACTGGTAGAAGTAGGTCCTGAGCATGCCGTTATAGATTTTGCGGTTTTTCTGTGCCTTAAGCCCGAGAGAGGCCTCACAGCCCTCGTAGGACGAGATTATGTACATGGACCAGGAATCAAGCTGCCGGTACCTGTCGCCGAGGGCTTTATAGAGCGGGGCGACGTCGTCCCCGCCGATCCTCTCCCCGTAAGGGGGATTGGTCAGGATGAAGCCGTACTTCTTCGGGTGGGAGAGCTGTTCCACCCCCCGCACCTGCAGGTGGATAAGGTGGTCGACACCGGCGAGCTTCGCGTTCTCCCGGGCGGCCTTTACTGCCTCCGGATCGATGTCGTAGCCCTGGATGTCGGTCTCCACACCGGGAGTCTCGGCTTCAAGACACTCCTCGCGCACCTCGCGCCAGAGCTTTTCCGGGATGAGGCTCTTCCAGCTCTCCGCGGTAAAGCTCCGGTTTACCCCGGGCGCGATATTTGCGGCGATCATCGCGGCCTCGATGGGAATCGTCCCGCTCCCGCAGAAGGGGTCCACGAGGATGCGGCCGCTCCTCCAGGGAGTCAGGGCGATGAGGCCTGCGGCGAGGTTCTCGGCAATGGGAGCCTTCACCGCGAATTTCCGGTAACCCCTCTTGTGCAGAGATTCGCCGGTGGTGTCGATCGCGGCGGTGACCTGGTCCTTAAGAATAAATACGCGGACGGGGAAGGAGGCGCCTGTCTCGGGAAAAACCTCAAGGTGATGGAACTTCTTCATCCGCTCCACCATGGCTTTCTTCATCACGGACTGGATATCGGAGGGAGAGAAGACCGCGCTTCT
>OMSM01000019.1 GCA_900313745.1 uncultured Lachnospiraceae bacterium | reverse complement strand
GATTCCGTCATCGGCCTGACCATGATCGCTCTCGGCACCTCCCTGCCCGAGCTCATCACCGCCATCACCTCGCTCATCAAGGGCCACGGCTCGCTGTCCCTCGGCAACATCATCGGAGCGAACCTGTTCAACATCGTCCTGGTCTCCGGCATGGCGATCACGATCTCCCCCTTCCGCGTTCCCACGGAGAAGACCATCGGAAGCATGAACGCCTCCCTGGTCGTCGATATCCCCATCGCTTTCCTTGTGATGTCAATTCTTTGTGTCCCCACGCTGCTGAAGGAGAAGATCAGCCGCTGGCAGGGCATCCTGCTGCTTGGCATCTACGCGGCATTCCTCGTCTTCCAGTTCCTGCTCTGACCTGCAGTCCGGGCCAGGGAATTCAGAAAAGAAAAAAACGGCGGAACAGGCCTCCTGAGTGTGCCTGTTCCGCCGTTTTCTCTTTTCTGTCCCGCCTGCCGAAGGCATCATTTCGCGTGCGTTCTCCGCGCGGAAGCCTGAACCGCCTTACCTGATCAGCGTGATCTTCCCGAGAATCGGCACGCCCTTCTCCTCGTGCCGGAACGCATGGAATACGCCGAAGCACCACAGCACGAAGATGAACATCTCTCCGAAAATCCGGATGTCCTCCGGAAGGATAAGGCGCAGGACCGCGTTCGCAAGAAGAAGCACCAGCGCCTGGTTCAGGTGGAAGCGCAGGAAATGGTTCGATCTGTCCCCAAGGAAGTAAGCGGCAATCCACCCGACAAAACTGAACAGGTAGCAGAGGATTGCGGCAAGGTGCAGGGTTATCTTCCCGCTGCCCTTATCATTGAAATTCGTCTGTCCCCCGCCCGCGTAAGCTCCGGTATTGAACTGCTGACCGTAGTTCTGGGAGGTATGAGAATACCCGGAAGTCTGTGTATCCGGGGAATCGGTGTCCTGTTCCGGAGTTTCCGCCCCGTTCTGCAGATAAGGGCTGAAGGGCGACTGCTCCTCCGTTTCCCCCGCGCTGTTCTCTTCGCCGGCGAACGAGTTAACCCCCTGGGGCTCCGGCTCCGCCGCATAAGCCGCTTCTCCGGCCTCTTCCTTCACCGGTGCGCCGCAGTTGGTGCAAAACTTTGTCCCCGGGGTCAGTTTGCTGCCGCAGTAGGTGCAGAACTGCTGCCCCATTTTCTGTGCCGTGCCCACGTTAAGCCCTGTATCTTCCATCGCTTTGCTCCTTCCAGTTCCGGCCATACCGGTATCGATCGTTTCTCCTGCTGCCCGGAGACGCCCCTGCGCATTATTTCACAGCATGCGTCCCTTATCTGATACGACTATTTTACTGCATATTCCTGCCCGCGGCCTCATCAGTTTTTGTTTCCAGATAAGCGGCAAAGGCCGACCGCATGGACGGGTGCATAATAACGAACGCACATCTCGGCTCGTCCAGCCTGGTGACGGTGACCGCGCTCTCCGAGATACGTATGCCGGTGTGCGCAAGCCGGACATCTCCGGACCACGGCACGTGCGTTCCGTCGCCGCTGTCTACCCTTACGTACGGAAGAGACTCCTCCAGTAGTGCTGTGAACTGGTTTTCGTAGAGCTTCACGATATCCGGATCACCATGGAACCTGTACATTCTGGACTCGGGGTGTCCGTTGACGTTTGCCGCTTCCACGCAGGCGCAGCCGGGGCAGACGAACAGCGTATGCGTAAATCTCCGGTCCCTCGGCCTGCTGCAGTAGTAGGACTCTATCCTTCCGGACATATAGAGCGGAAGCCAGCTTCGCACCGCCTCCACCATCTCCCTCAGGTCCCGGTCCACGTTGTGAATGATCTTTATGCTGGTTCCCGAGAGCACTGCCGCCTGCATAAGCGACGCCCACCTGGCGGAAAACTCCGGTTCCTGGATCATCCAGTCCATGCTCTCATCCGAGTACAGGAGCAGCTCCGGCGCTTTCGCCGCAAGAGCCGAGCCGAGGAGCCGGAGGACCGCTTCCTGAATTCCCTTCCGGCCGGAATAGATACTGCGTGCCTCCTCCTGGAGGGCAGCGCCCGCGACCTCGCCGGCCGGGGGCAGCGCCACATCCATCCGGAACTGGAAGCCGTCGATATCATTGATCAGCTGCCCGATGATCTCCCCGCTGTCATTTGCCGTAAAATCGCAGAGCCAGTTCCTCAGCGCGTCCCTCGCCCTGGGTCTGTCCTCCAGGACCGCCGCAGATATTCCCGTGGTCTCACTGAGCTCGGGGATCCTGTTCTGCGCCCGGATCCTGGTCAGCAGCACTGCGCAGATCGAGTCCACAACCCTGGGATTGGACCGGGGGGTGCGCTGGCCGCTGCGGAAGCGGCTGATGTAGGAGGCGTCCAGGTTGACCTGCCTGCCAAGGCGCACATTAGACAGTCCCGCGAGGGTCATGACGATGTCCAGCTTCTCTCCGAACATCCTGAAGCTTGCGCTTCTCCCCCTGCCGATCCCGCCGTCCGGATCCGTTCCGCTGTCCGCATAGAAATAACAGTCCAGAGCCTCCTTCAGTGCGTCGTTCTCGGCGGAGGCACACTCAAGTTCCTCACACAGAGCGGGAACCCGTCCCTTCTCCCCGGCGATGCTGAGAATTCCCGCAGAGAGCCTTCTCCAGGCTGCCCCTCCGCGGCTGGGGACACGCGCCCCGCTGACTATCCTGCTGATGTTCGACTTGTCACAGCCGATGTATTCCGCAAGCTCGGAGGAAGAAACCTCCAGAAGCTCCATGATACGTTTCAGTCTGTCCGCAAACATGTCCCTCACCTCATCTCCCGGATCATGCCCGGGTGTCTATTCCATTCTGAACCCTGGGAGGGAAAGATCAACAAAGATGACAGCGGTTGTCATTGACAAAACTATGGCAACCGCAGTATCCCCTACAGCCTCAGGCACGAAAAAACGGCAGTACACGGAAGAAAATCCGATGTACTGCCGTTTTATGCCGCGATGCCGCAGCCCGTCAGTTCTGTTTGGAATAATTGATCACATCCTGGAGATGCGCATACATCCATGTGATCTGCTGGTGGAAGAATGCTTTCAGCGTCGCCGCTTCCTGGGTGAGCGACGGATAGCCGTAGGACCACCTCGCGCGGTCCAGCTGCCTGCTCTCCTCGATTGCCGCGCCCTGGCTGGCCACAAGCTGGTCAAGATGGCTGATGACCCCGGCCTCAAGTCCGGGATAAAGCTGCTGGAATCTCCGGACATAAGCCGCGGCGAACTTGCCCTTCTTGAAGAGCTGCCGGAAATAGAGGTAATCCGCGTAGTGCTGCTCGGACCAGTTGTTCATGATGAGGAAGTTCGAGTCAAAATCCCACAGCGGCCCCATCTTGATGAGGGAAGAGCCCGGGTTGGCCGCATTGAAATCGTACTTGTAGAAGTAGACATTCGAGCCGGCGCCGTCCGAGGTCCCGAGAATGTCCCGCGCAAGGATCCATCCCGTGAAGGTGTCCATGTCGATGTAATTGAACATCCTGTCGGTTCCCTGGTAGATCTGGTCCTCCGCCTGCTGCATGTAACTCTTCAGCTGCAGGCAGAGCGGATCGTTCGGTCCGGTGATGTCGGGGTACTTGAAGGTATAGGCCATCTGGTACGGCTGCCTGCTTGTACGGAAATACAGGCCTCCCTCGTTCCACCAGTACGCGTCGTTCTCGAAGAGATAGCCGGACTTGTCAAGTTTTACCCTCGAACTGCCCTCCTCGACCGGCTCCGTGAGAACATAAATGCCCTTCCAGTCGCCGTTCAGCATGACATTGACGAAGCGCATCTGCGGGACGTACTCCATGCCGCAGACGGAGGCGATGTAGTCGCCCATATAGGTATTCAGGTTATAGCCTGTGTTGAGAAGGATCCAGTCCTTATTGGCATAGCCTGCCCCCCTGCCGAGGAGGTCCAGCTTGTCGTTGAGCTTGATCTTGTAGGGCAGCTTATCCGTGCCGATGGCGCTGGTATTGCCGCGCACGCGGATCTTCATCCCGGAAGTGATCTGTCCCTGGCCCAATCCGGTGATGGTCACCGTGCCGGACACATAATCGTTGCCGGTGATGCTCTTTCCGAAGAGGCCGGGATCCGAAGGCGTGATCTCCCTCGCCGTGGGCTCAACGTCATTGTCGGTGGTGATATTGACCAGAGGAAGGGCGGGAAGCTTGCTGTAGTCAAGGAAGAGCGCGGAAGCTTCGTTCTCGAAGATCACCACACCTCCGCTTCCCACGCCGGTGAGCCTCACCGTGTAGCGCTGGCCGTGCACGCCGTTCTTGAAGTGATACACCCCCTCCCCGGGGCCGGCATTCTTCTCCTCTACCACCGCCCCGCCGGCATTGGTGATCCGGATCTTGATGCCCACAAGGCCGGGCCTTGAGGATGCGGACCACTCCAGGCGAAGCGTCTTGTCATAACTTCTCAGGATGAATCTTACATCCGAGCCTATGGAGGAATTGAAAACCTCCTGTCCGGGAAGATTCTTCGTCTCTCCCGCGGCGGAGACGGTAAGCGCCGGCGACATCAGCATCACGGCGGCAAGCAGTGCAGCGGCGGCGCGGGCCGCGGCTTTCTTCAGGGTTGTAAGCATCATGATATTCTCTCCGGGTGCCCGGCGCTCATTGCCGGAAGCACATCTAGGCAAGTGAACCTCAGTCCATGGGCATAAAAAGATTCTGCATGCCACAGGGGCATGCAGAATAATTATATATTCAATCCTGTCCTGAGTACCAGAATGAATATCACACAAAATTGTATACTGCAGATGCGGCATCCTCTGCCGTTTTTTACGGGAACGGGGTCTGCGGCCGGCGCTCTTAGCCGATCGTCCCTCCGGTCAGAAGGCTGTATGCCTCCTTGTACTTCGCGATCGTTTTGTCGATCACATCCTCCGGCAGGTTGTAGTCACTGTCCGGGTTTGCCTTCAGCCAGTCGCGGACGAACTGCTTGTCAAAGGAAGGCTGCCCGTGCCCGGGCTCATATCCCTCGAGCGGCCAGAAGCGGCTGGAATCCGGGGTGAGCATCTCGTCCGCCAGGATCACCTCTCCGTCGCCGTCCAGCCCGAACTCGAACTTGGTGTCCGCGATGATGATTCCGCGGGTCAGCGCGTAATCCGCGCATTTCCTGTAAAGGGCGATGGTGTAGTCGCGGATCTTCTCCGCATATTCCCTGCCGCGCCCGGGGAAATCCCTCTCCAGAACCTCCACGCTGCGGTCAAAGTCAATATTCTCGTCGTGGTCGCCGATCTCCGCCTTGGTGCTGGGCGTATAGATGGGCTCGGGCAGCTTGTCGCATTCGCTTAAGCCCTCGGGGAGCTTTATTCCGCAGACGGTGCCGTTCTCCTTGTAGCTGGCCCAGCCGCTGCCGGTGATGTAGCCGCGGACGATGCACTCGATGGGCAGCATGGTGAGCTTCCTGCACAGCATGCTGTTCCCGGTAAACTCCGGCCTGCGGAAGTACTCCGGCATGTCCTCCACATCCACGCTGATCATGTGGTTCGGGACGATATCCTTCGTAAAATCAAACCAGAAGCGGGACATCTGGGTGAGTACTGTGCCCTTCTTCGTGACCTTGTTCTTCAGGATCACGTCGAAAGCCGAGATTCTGTCGGTCGCCACCATGACCAGCGCGTCGCCGATGTCGTAGATCTCGCGCACCTTGCCTTCTTTAACGGGTCTGTATTCCTGCATTGGCTTTTCTCCTGTCCGCCCGTCCGCATCCTACGGGCTCTTCTTCCGGTTGGCTATATCGTCAAAACTCATCCGCCGCGGGGTTCCCCGCGACGATTCTATTATCCTATCACCCGGCTCCGGCTCCTGCAAGAACACACGGCGGCGCCGGGAGTTTTCAAATCTTCATCTTGATCCTCTTCCACTTTCCGGAGGCGTAGATGCCCATCACAAGGCCGGTGCGGACCACCTGGTCGATGGCGATGGCAATCCAGGCCCCCATCAGCCCCGCCCTGAGGATGTTAATGAAGAGATGTCCCATTACCGGGCGGAGGATCAGAATGCCTACCATGGTCACCAGTGCAGTGGACTTGGTATCACCGGCTCCGCGCAGGGCACCGGAGAGCACGAACTGCGGGATCTGAATGGGCTGGAGCACCCCGATCAGGATCATGACAGGGAGCGCGGCCGCCAGCACCGCCGGCGTGTCGCTGTAGAGTCCCACCAGCCACTGGTTGCAGACGGCAAAGAACGTACCGAGGATCACTGCCAGCAGAAGGCCCAGTCTTTCGCATCGCCTTGAATAATGCTCCGCCAGATCCGACCTGCGCTTGCCCAGGCTCTGGCCCACCAGGGTGGTCGAGCTGACCGCCATGGCCTGGCCGAGCATGAAGGACATGGACTGGATATTCATGCAGATGTTGTGCGTTGCGTAGTACGGCTGGCCCAGAGTCGCGACCTGGCGCCCGAAGAGGATGAAACCAACCCGCATGAGGAACTGCTCTCCCAGGGAGGGAATTCCGACCTTGGCGATGTTCCGGATGATCGGGATGTCCGGCTTGAATCCGTGGAGGAAATCCGTGATTTTGACGCTGAAGTAGAAGCGGCCGCTTCCGTTGGCGACAATCGCGATGATCATGGAGACCGCCTGGCCGAGGACCGTCGCAACCGAGGCGCCGAATACGCCCCAGGCCGGGAAGCCGAAATGCCCGTTGATGAGAAGGTAGTTCAGGATGATATTGACGATGTTGGCGATGATGTTGTAGACCATCGGGAGCGTGGTGTTCCCCGATCCCCTCAGCGCCGCCGTGTAGGTCGCGGCAATGCCCATGGTCGCGAAGCCGATCATCTGCACCTTGAGGTAGGTGGTGCTCATCCCGATGACCTCCTCGCTTAATCCCGAGTTGGCCATGAAGACGGTGAGCGGCCTTGCGAAGATATATCCTACGACGGAGGCAAATACGCACACGAGAAGACAGAAGAAAAGGCCCTGGCGCAGGGCTTCGTTCGCCCTCTCATGCTCCTCCGCGCCCCTCGCCCGCGCGACCGTCGCTGTCACGCCCACGTTGAGCGCCATGATCAGAGAGATGAAGATGAACTTGGGCTGGTTCGAGAGGCTCACCGCGGAGATGGCGTCGTCGCCGTTCGCCATGGAGCCGACCATGATCATGTCGGCCATTCCGCAGAGACTTGCGAGAAACAGCTCCACCATGGAGGGCCAGGCGATCCTCAGGATATCGCTGTAGAGCACCTGGCTCCGGCACCCTTCCGGCAGCTGCCTTCGCTCCTTCCGGCTCTTCGCCGCCTCGATATCCAGGAAATTCTCGTCTCCCCACGACGCTTCATCCAGGTATGTCCGCACCATCCGGCGTCCGCCCTGCTGCCTCTTCTCTGCCATGTCCTCTGCCTTTCCCCGGAAACCTCCAGACGTTTCCCCGTTCACATCCATGCATAAAGTATACTATCTCTCTGCGGTTTTTTCTCTGGACGATCCTTTAGCATTTCTGCAGAAAACTGAGTACCCCGCGAAACCTGGTCCTCCCCGGGAAACGGGCGGATCTCTCCTACATCATCCCGAGAGTTTTCAGGAGATATATCCAGCCGAAGAGCGTGAACACGCTGGCCGCCGTGCTGACCATCACCAGCTGGCCGGCCAGCTCCCCGTCTCCCCCCATGCTCTCCGCCATGGGATAGGAGGAGGCCGCAACAGGGGTGGCGAACATGCAGAAGTAGAGGAACATCTCCTGCGGGCTTAGGCGGAGGACGGCGGAAACGGCCGCCGCCGCTGCCGGAAGCAGCACAAGTTTTGTCCCGAGGATCGCCGTGAGAATTCCGAGATTCTTCCTAAGTGCCGAGAAGTGAAGGGTTCCGCCGAGAATGAAGAGCGCGAGGGGAGTCGACATCGACGAGATCGCGGAGACGGGGGACAGCACGCTCTGCGGGAGCTTTATCCCGAGAAGGAATACCGCAAGGCCTGCAATCGCGCCGCGGATCAGCGGATTGGTGATGATCTTCTTAAGAAGCTCCCCCGGTGTCGGCCTGCTGCCCCGGAAATACTCGAGGACGATCACCGCGATGACGTTGTAGAGCGGCACCGTCACCGTCGTGACCACCGCTGTCAGTGTGTCCGCGCTGCTTCCGAAGATGCTCTGGGTGAGGGGGATCGCGAAGAGAATCATGTTGCTTCGGTAGATTCCCTGTATGGTCACGCCCCTCCGCGCGTTCTCCGGTACCAGGCGGGGAACGATGAGGAAGGAGACGCCCACCAGGATGAGGAGACTGGAGATGATCAGGACGATATAGCCGCCGTTCAGGGAGAAATCCGCATCAATTTTGCAGAAGTTGTAGAAGGTCATGAAGGGAAAGAACACCCTGAAGACCATCTGGTTGAGCTTTTTGAGGAAGGGCTCCTCCACCGTCCCCGTCAGGCGCATGATATACCCGAACATGATATAGATGGTAAAGGGGACGACCGCGTTGAGGGCGATAATAAAATTGTTCAATTCTGACCTCTTCCGGCAATAAAAAGGACCGCGGAGCGCAGCCCCGCGGTCCGGCCTGTTCATCAGTATCCTGCTTAACGGCCCGGCCCGGGATTAAAACCTTCCCTGCCTGACCTCCTCCAGTGCGCCGTCCATGCCGGAAAGCATCGCGGGAAGCGCGCTGTTTACCATGACATAGAGCCTGCACACCAGGACCTCCGGCGTGAGCTCATAGCCGCCGATGATCCAGTCAAGAATCATTCCGATCACCGCATACTGGAAAAACTTGGCAAAGAACGCCTTCCGGTCCTCCTCGAAGTGCATCCCCTCGGAATTAAGCTCCACGAGCTTCAGCATCATCCCCTGGGTCATCTGGCACAGCGAATAGGTCACCTTCTCCCTTCCCAGGGAGTTGAGGAGATTTTCCATGTAGCTGCTGTTGTCCCTGATGCGCACGAGTATGCGGTACAGGCCGTCCTTCCAGTTGTCGACCGACGCATCCTCACGCATTGCCGTGCGCAGATCCTGCTCTATGATCCAGTCGCACAGCTCATAGACATCATGGAAATGATAGTAGAAGGTATTCCGGCGGACACCGCAGCCATCCGTGATCTCGCTGACAGTGATTCTGTCCAGCGGCTTTTCGTTCAGAAGCCGCCTTAAGGAGTCCGCCATTGCTCTCTTGGTTAATGTTGACATTGGGCCTCCTCCACAGTGCAGTGGATAATATGGTTTTTTCGGTATGATGAAGTCTCTGCCGTAAAGCAGAAAATCAGTGTCAATTACTTTACCACTTTACCACGATAAAGATAAGTTGTGAAGAAGAAATTGTACATAAGTGCCG
>OMSM01000388.1 GCA_900313745.1 uncultured Lachnospiraceae bacterium | reverse complement strand
GTTACAGGTTCGAGCCCTGTTCGGGGCGCTTAAGCGGCGTGAAGGTGATCACTGGGGATGCCGGGAAGAATCGCCGAAAGCGGCGGATAAACGGCCCCATGGTCAAGCGGTTAAGACATCGCCCTTTCACGGCGGTAACACGGGTTCGAGTCCCGTTGGGGTCACTGAACTGAATATGGTGCCATAGCCAAGTGGTAAGGCGTGGGTCTGCAAAACCCTGATCACCGGTTCAAATCCGGTTGGCACCTCGAAAAAGCCTTGGAATATGCATAAGTTCCAAGGCTTTATTTAGTTTTCGACCAAGGAAGGAGCAGCTATGAAGAGACATGGGCTAAGAACAGCGGCGTTATGGCTGGCGGTGATGCTGATTTCCGTAAGCCTTTTCGGATGCGCTGTACCGATGCAGGTACCCGCGGCAGCTGAGGTGGCAACACCTGCGGCAGCGGAATCGTCTGATGAACAGGAACAGGCTGAAGAGGCTTTATCGGAGGCCTCGGAAGAAGAGAGCCCGGATACGGATGTGGACGAGGCTGAAGCGGAAGAGGAGTACGAGGAAGTTTTTGCCGAGTGGAATGAGGATGCTCCTGCACTGAACGCGCTTATTGATTATGTCGAGGCGGTGACGGACGAGGAGTCTCCCGATTATATTCCTCCCGTTGACCGAATTGCCGTGTTTGACATGGATGGTACGCTGATGGGTGAGCTGTATCCCACCTATCTGGAGTACTACATGCTCGCGTGGCGTATTCTGAAGGATCCGTCCATCACGCCGGACGAGGAGATGCTGGAGGTGGGCCGCACGTTAAGGGACTGTGCCCTGGACAACTCCTTCCCGGAAGATATGGCGATGCAGCACGCGCTTCAGGCGGCCAGGGCCTACGCGGGGATGACGCTCAATGAATTCGCCGATTTTGTCACGGAGATCCTTCTTAGGGATGTGGACGGCTTCGAGGGGATGACCTACGCGGAGTGCTTCTATCTTCCCATGGTGGAGGTTGTGGAGTACCTGCAGGAGAACGGTTTCAAGTGTTTTGTCTGCTCCGGAAGCGACCGCTTTATCTGCCGCACATTCATTGAGGGAATGCTGGATATTCCTTATGAGAATGTCATTGGAATGGATGTTGCTCTGGAAGCGACCAATCAGGGAGATACCGACGGCCTCGATTACGTGTACACCACTTCGGACGACCTTGTGCGGACGGACCAGCTTATCATCAAGAATCTGAAGACCAACAAGGTCCTGCAGATCGCGCAGGAGATCGGACGGCAGCCTGTACTCTCCTTCGGCAACAGCTCCGGTGACGTGAGCATGCACAACTACACGATCAGCGGCAACAAGTACAGAAGTGCGGCATTTATGCTGATCGCCGACGACGAGGAGCGCGACTACGGCAATGCAGAAAAAGCTGCAGGCCTCAGGGAGAAGTGGGAAAACTCCGGATACAACGTCATTTCCATGGCGAACGACTGGAGGACAATCTACGGGGAGAACGTGGTCAAAACCGGGAACTTCCGCTGGATGGAGGAACTTGCGGACGACAGGGTTCCTGTTGAGGAGGAAGGTGCGGAAGAGGAAGTTTTGACAGACGAAGGTGACGCGGACGAAAAGGATGCGGATTAATCCTTGGGTGCCAGTGCATGACACAGGAGGCTCGCCATGTCCGGACTTACATCGATGATACTTAAGGCAGCTGCGCCGCTCCCCAGGATGGAGTCATTCCACCGGTATCTTTTTATAGGACCGCACCCGGATGACATTGAGATCGGGGCGGGAGCTTCTGCCGCCCGCCTGGTGAGGGAGGGAAAGCAGGTCAGTTTTCTCATCTGTCTGGACGGGCGCTTCGGCGACGGGAATTCCGGAGGAATCCGCGGGGAAGAACTCGTTGCGGCAAGAAAGAAGGAGGCCGAGGCATCAGCGAAGATGCTTGGAGTGGATGACCTTCATTTCCTGGAGCTCAGCGACGGCGGATTCTACAGCACGGATGAACTTGTGCGCGGAATCGCGAAGGCAGTGGGAGAGCTCAGGCCGGAGGTGGTTTTCGCGCCGGATCCGCTCTCCCGGAACGAGTGCCATATAGATCACCTGAATGTCGGGAATGCGGCGAGGCAGGTCGCGTGTTTTGCGCTGTTTCCCGGGATAATGGAAAGGTACGGCGCAGATCCGGCCGACGTAAGGGGAATCGCCTTCTACATGACCGCGGAATGGAACAGGTTTATGCGCACGTCAGGGGAGCTTCTTAAGCTTCAGCTGGATTCCGTGTTTAAGTGCCATAAGAGTCAGTTCCCGGAGGGATCGAAGGAGGCGGCGGACATCGCGACCTATCTGAAGCTTCGCTCCGTGACGGCTGGGCTGCACTGCGGATGCCTGCACGCGGAGGGCTTTCGTTTCCTGGATCAGACACATATGCACTGCCTGCCGGAGACGTGAAACTTAGGCTTAAGGGCCGGCGTACCCGAAACAGGAGTAAAATAAACTGTGTGTGCGGCAGCGCACCCTTGGCGGGAGAATAATGACTGGACTTGGAACACTTATCAACGGCGCGGCGATTGCAGCCGGCGGGTTTCTCGGGCATTTCGCCGGGAGATTCTTTAAGGAGGATCAGCAGGAGGCGGTCAACAAGGCCTGCGGCGTAAGTGTACTGTTCATCGCGGTGGCCGGAGCGATGGAGGGAATGCTCTCCGTCGAGGGACAGGCGCTTTCGAGCGGACGCTCCATGCTGGTGGTGCTGTGCCTGTCCATCGGTACGATAATCGGGGAGCTCATCGGAATCGAGGAAGCTTTCGAGCGCTTCGGGGAATGGCTTAAAATAAAGACGGGCAACGGAGGCGACAGCAGCTTCGTGAACGCGTTCGTCACGTGCTCGCTGACGGTCAGCATAGGAGCGATGGCGATCGTCGGGGCAATTCAGGACGGCGTGACCGGTGATTATTCTACCCTGGCGGTCAAGGCGGTGCTGGATCTCATCATTGTCGCGGTGATGACCTCGTCCATGGGTAAAGGGGCGGCGTTTTCCGCCATACCGGTGCTGGTTTTCGAGGGAAGCATCACACTTATGGCAAAACTTGTCGCTCCCGTGATGACGGAAACCGCGATCGCGTATCTTGCGCTGATCGGATCTGTACTGATCTTCTGTGTCGGTATTAACCTGGTCTGGGGGAAGAAGGTCCGCGTCGCCAACATGCTTCCGGCAGTGGTACTGGCGGTGATCGCGGCGTACCTGCCGTTTATGAGTTAGTGGAGGAAAAGAAAATGACCAAACTGCCTTTCGCGCGAATGGAGCAGCTCGCCGAAGATCTCTATGTGATCGAGGAGATGGGGAGCAACATCTACCTTGTCCGCGGCAGCAGGAAGGTGCTGGTGCTGGATACGGCTTACGGGCTTACCGACATCCGGGGAACCGTCCGGTCGCTCTTCGGGGACATGCCGGTGATCTGCGTGAATTCTCACGAGCATCCGGACCACAACGCGGGGAACAACCAGTTCGATGTCGTG
>OMSM01000018.1 GCA_900313745.1 uncultured Lachnospiraceae bacterium | reverse complement strand
TCGTTCATGACTCTATTATATCCGAAAATTATATTTTGTCAAATTGTATTTTATACAATTTATTATGGGCAGTCCCATGAGACAGGAACCAAAACTCATCCTTTTTCCCGCTGCCTGACCCTGATGCCGTATTTCTTCCGGAATTCATCGATTGTCGCCCTCCCCTCGTCGGAGACCGGCTTGATCCATTTCCGGGAATACATGTGAATCTGCATGATCACATACCGCACCGGCTCGTCGCAGTACACCAGGGCGAAGACCACGAGGAACGGCCAGTGAAGGAAGCCGTTGGCCAGGTGGATCACCGGCTGCACCATAAGGAACATGAAGGTGATCTCCATGATCGAGCCGAAAGCGGAGTCACCCGCGGAGCGGTAGGTGTCGTTCATCGTCCAGTTGCCGAGGCGGAACCAGGAAACCACGGTAAAGATCGCGATCATCCCCGTCGCGATGGACAGAGACCTGCCGGATAGCCCCATGAGGGTGAACAGCGGCGTATGAACTGCCACAAGGACAAGGCAGACCGTGACCACCACGGTGCTGGAGAAATACACGATGCGCCAGGCGCGCTCGAAGGCGTCCTCGTGGTTCCCCGCGCCCACCTCCTTGCCCACCAGGACGGAGGCGGCATTGGAGAAGCCGGCGAAGAAGCCGATTATCAGGCCTTCCAGAGTGCGGAATACCGCAACCGCCGCGATCGCCTCATCGGCCTGGTGCCCCAGCACGATGTTAATCAGCATGTTGCCGACGCCGATGAGAAGCTCGTTCGCAAGGATGGGAAAACTCTTGACAAGGTATTCTTTAAGAAGCGGCAGATCCAGCCGGAAGTGTTCCCGTACCTCCGTGATGTACGGCACCCGGTTGATGAGGATGAAGATGTAGAGCACGATCACGTTCACCGCGCTTCCGATCACCGTTCCCCACGCCGCGCCGACCACGCCGAGCCGGGGGAATCCCAGGTGCCCGAAGATGAGGAGATAATTGAAAAGGCAGTTGGCGAACACGGAGGCGATATTCGCATAGAGCGGTATCCTGACACGCTCTATGCACCGGAGAAGCGCGCTGATCGTCATGGAGAGCGTCATCAGCGGATAGGCAAAACCCACGACGCCCAGATACTGCTCCCCGATCGCGCAGATCTCCTCGCTGTCCGTGTAGATATGCATCACAAAGGAGGGCCGCGTCAGCGCAAGTATGCCGAACAGCAGTCCTACCGAAATGATGAAGGTGAAGGTTATTCCGTAGGAGTGCCGGATTCCGTCCTCGTCCCCCGCTCCCCAGAACTGGGAGAAAAAGAGCATTCCGCCGCCAAGGAATCCCCAGTAGCCGGAGAACATCAGGGAGGAGAACTGCGCGCAGAGTCCCACCGCGCCGACGGTCTTCTCCCCCAGCCTTGCAAGCATGATCGTATCGACCATGCTTCCCGTGGTGGACAGCAGGTTCTGCAGCGCGATCGGCACCGCTATTGCCGCCACCATCGGGATCAGGCGTCGTATGGAATTATCGGATTTCGTTCTCGATTTCATTGATCAGCCAGTTCGTGAATTCTTCCATTCCCTCCCCGGTTTTCGCCGAAAGGAAGAAGACTTTGGAATCCGGGTTGCAGGCATGAATTCTCTTTACCACCGCGTCATCATCGAAGGAGAAATACTCCCTGGTGTCGGTCTTGCTGATGACTACCGCCTGGGTAACCCTGAACATCAGCGGGTATTTTAACGGCTTATCGTCGCCCTCGGGGACGGAGAGTATCGCCAGGTTGAGTGTCGCCCCGGTATCCGTCTCCGCCGGACAGACCAGGTTGCCTACATTCTCCATGATTAACAGGTCCAGGTCATCCGCGGAAAACTCCTCGATCGCCTGCCTCGTCATCTCCGCGTCCATCGCGCACTCGCCGCCGGTGTGGACCTGGATGGAGCGGACCCCTGCCCCGGCCATCTTCTCCGCGTCAACGGAAGCGTCGATGTCCGCCTCCATGACACCGATGGAGAAGCGCTCCTTCAGTGCCGGGATAAGCTTCAGCAGGAGTGTTGTCTTGCCCGCGCCGGGCGAGGCCATAAGATTGATCATATAGGTGCGATGCTCGTGGTTGCGGCGCCTGGTCTCCTCCGCTATGGCGTCGTTGACCGCGAACACGCTCTGGTGGACATCGATGATTCTTATTTCACTCATTTCCGTTCTTCCTCACACAGTCTTCGAGATAGCTGCAGACCTCGGCGAAGCCCTCGCCGGTTCTTGCGGATACCGGGAACACGGGGATCCCCGGATGCCGCATCCCGATATAGCCCTTAACCCTGTCCATGTCGAAATCAAATGCCGGAAGAGCATCGGTCTTGTTGATCAGGACAAGATCCGCCTTCTCGAACATCAGCGGATACTTGAGCGGCTTGTCGTCGCCCTCCGGCACCGAGAGGATGACCAGGTTCAGCGCCGCCCCGGTGTCAAACTCCGC
>OMSM01000159.1 GCA_900313745.1 uncultured Lachnospiraceae bacterium | reverse complement strand
TAGCTCCTCGTGGAGACAAAACTTGCGGGGCTTGCGGCGTAGGCCTTCTTGCCGCAGGAGGCAAGTCCCGCGGCGATGCCCACCAGGTCCTGCTCGGCGATGCCCACCTCGACGAACTGCTCCGGATATGCTTCTGCGAATGGCGTGAGGGAAGCGCTTCCGCGGGAATCGCTGCACAGCACGACGATATCCTTATCCTTTGCCGCGTGATCCATCAGCACCTCGCAGATCACCTGGCGGTTCGGTTTCTTATTACTCATGGATGGCCTCCTTTGCCGCGGCGAGATCCCGCATGATGGTCTCGTATTCCTCCTCATCCGGCACGTGATGGTGCCAGGAGGCCTTGTTCTCCATGACGGAAGAGCCCTTGCCCTTTGTCGTGTTGGCAATGATGAAAGTCGGCTTTCCCGTAGTTCTCCTTGCCTCGGCAAACGCCGCTTTCATTGCAGGAACGCTGTTGCCGTTCGCCTGGATTACATGCCAGCCGAAGGACGCAAACCTGGCCTCCAGGTCGTCCTCACCCATGACGTCCTCGGTATTCCCGGAGATCTGCAGGCGGTTGCGGTCAACAACGGCGCAGAGATTGTCCAGCCCGAACTGGCGGCCTGCCATGGCAGCCTCCCAGTTGGAGCCCTCCGCGAGCTCGCCGTCGCCAAGGACGACATAAACCCGGTAATCCCTTTTGTCCATCTTGCCGGCAAGCGCCATGCCCACACCTACGGGAAGTCCGTGGCCAAGGGAGCCGGAATTCATCTCTATGCCCGGGAGCTTGTTGTTCGGGTGCCCGATGTAGGGCGAAGCGAACTTCGAGTACTTCCGGATAACTTCCTCAATGTCCAGGAAGCCCTTTGCGGCCAGTACCGCGTAGTAGGTCTCCACGCAGTGGCCCTTGGAGAGCACGAAGCGATCCCTGTCGGGATCGTCGGCGCGGGAGGGATCGACATTCATCTCGTCAAGATAGAGCACCGCCATGGTTTCCATGATGCTCATGTCGCCGCCGATGTGGCCGCCCTTTCCCTCCCTGATCATTCTTACCACGTCCATGCGCAGGTCATAACATCTGCGCGCAAGTTCCAGATTGTTCATATTTATTTACTCCCCGCGAAGGTATGCCTTCACTTCTTCCTCGATCGGATCATAGAGATCGGGCTTCACCCCGATATACTTGCATGCCTCATAGAGCACCGGAACCACGTCTTTGTGGATGCCGACGCAGTGATGGATGTACGGGCCCTCGACGATCTTGGCCTCGAGGCGCTTTAAGTTCTCCACCTCGACCCAGACAAAGGTTCCCTTGGTCCAGGGGCCGTCAATTCCCTTTGCCCGGCCGAGAAGCAGCGAGTACTCGCCGTGGTCGCCGTCAAAACGGCAAAGTGTCATGTCTCCGTGCTTTGCCTCCGCGGAGACCGCGCCGTTGTGATCGAAGGCCAGCGGCACCGTGATGGTGGGCTTCTCCTTCGCGACGGAGATCGGCCAGGGTCCGCAGTGCTGGAGAAGCTCGCCGTTCTCATTATCGGGGTGGCGCACCGTCCAGTCGGCAAAGAAGGATCTCGTCTCGTCCATCCCTGCAGCTTCCGCCATCAGTGCAGTCACCGCGCCGTGAATATCGGTCTCGCAGACCACCGGGATTCCCTCCTCATTCAGAAGGGAGTTGGCAGCACACGGCATGATATGGATCACATCCTGCAGAGCATTCCAGCACTGGATGGCAATGGCATTGCAGCCGTACTTCTCCGCAAGACGCTTCATTGCGACCTTGAGCGCCGCAACGTTGCGGAGAAGCTCCGGGCTGATGTCAATGTTCATGCAGCTCTCACAGTAATTCACCACCTCGTCGACGGGGGTGCCCTCTTCCATGGCTTTATCCATCTCCGCCTTCAGCTCGGGGATCGGAACCGGGGAGAGCTGGATATTGAACTTCTCGAGAAGCTCGCCCTCGTTGCACATGGTGGACCAGAAATCAAAGGGCCGCGGTCCGATCTGCAGGATACGGGTGTGCCGGAAGACATCGACGACATTGCATACCGCGAGGAAGTCCCTGACTCCGCGCTCGAATTCCGGATCGGTCAGGCGGCAGTTGGTCATATAGGTAAAGGGAACGTTGAAGCGGCGCAGAACCTTGCCGGTCGCGAAGATGCCGCACTGGGAGTCGCGAAGGCGGATGCCGTTCTCATCAGGCCTCTCGTCGCGGGGTCCCCAGAGAAGGACCGGCACGCCAAGTGCCTTCGCAAGCCTTGCGCACTCATACTCCGTGCCGAAATTGCAGTGGGGGATGAACAGGCCCTTTACGCCGGCAGCCTTGAATTTCTCCGTGATCTTCGCAAGCCCCGCGTCATCGTAGAGCAGGCCCTCATCATTGACATCGTCGATATCGAC
>OMSM01000099.1 GCA_900313745.1 uncultured Lachnospiraceae bacterium | reverse complement strand
GGCGAATGGCTTACGAACATGCTGCTCGAACTGGGAGATGAGGTGAGGGCGGACTGGGACGTCGCGCCGCTTCCGGTGCCGGAGGGCGTGGAGCCCGGGACGACGGTGGGAATGTATCAGTTCGCCGCCATCACGAAGGACTGCAAGGATCCCCAGGCGGCGTTTGACTTCCTCGCGTTCCTGTGCGGCGAGGAGGGAGCGGGAATATACGCTGACAACGCTATTATTCCCGCATATACCAATGACATGGTAAGGGAGCGCTACATGGACGCGGCCGGCGTGGAGCACTCGGAGGTGTTCTTCGGGGCGAAGCGCATCCCGGAGCAGCCGCTCTGGAGAAAGTACGATGTGCTGAATGACAGCTACAAGAAGACGGCGGAGAAATACATCCTGGACGAGATCAGTTTTGACGAGGCGGTAAAGGAATTTGAGGAATTCAGAGATGCGCTCTACGAGGACGGCTGACGAAAGCACCGGCCGGCCATGGTCTTTCAGCGGTGAGGACAGCGCAGGGAGGGGGTTGAAACTTTATCCCCCTCCCTGCATTTTAGTTAAAGTGTTAGCATTTAACCAACAATTATGGTTTGCCGGGCACATCCGGATCCGGCAAAGACATGCAGAGCAGTGCATCCGGCGATGTACTGCGAAAGGAGGATACATGAGAAAGAAACTGCTTGCAGTGATGCTCACCGCGGCTATGGTCATGGGACTGACCGCCTGCGCAGCTGCTCCTGCGGCCGCTCCGGCTGCGGAAGCGCCTGCCGCCGAGGCTGAGGCTGCTCCCGCCGAGGAAGAGGCTCCCGCTGAGGAGGCTGCTCCCGCCGACGGCGAGAAGATCATCATCAACTTCTACGAGCACTCCGACAACGACAAGACCGCTGCACGCCAGGTGGAGGAGTTCAACAAGCTTCATCCCGAGTATGAGGTCAGGCTTTCCCTCATCGCCAACGACGACTATGACGACAAGATCAAGGTCATGCTCGCGGGCGACGCGGACATCGATGTTCTGTGGGTCCGTTCCGGCAACATCCGCCAGATGGGTGTCGACGGCGCGATCATGGATATCGCCCCTCTGATCAAGGAGAGAGGCATTGACTATTCCAAGTACGGCGCGGTCGGTGAGACCTGCGTTGACGGCGATGCGATCTACGGCCTGTGCACCACCAAGTCCTGCTGGCTTCTGTGGTACAACAAGGATCTGTTCGATGCCGCCGGCGTTGAGCTTCCTTACGACATCACCTGGGACGAGTATGCTGACCTCTGCCAGCAGCTGACCACCGACGAGCTCCGCGGCGGCCTTACCGTCAACTGGACCTACCTCATCGGCGCTCAGGCGCACGGCGAGTATCTCTGCGACGAGGATCTGACCTATACCAGAAGGTATTCCGAGTTCCTGCACCGCATCTGGACCGAGGATGAGTCCAACTACACGCTTGAAGAGATGAGCGGCTCCTTCGACGTCAACGGCACCTTCGCCGAGGGCAACACCTACATGATGATCAACGGCGACTGGAACTTCAACCTGTTCCCGAATTCCAATCCTGAGTTCGAGTGGGGCGCTCTGCCGCTTCCTCACTACGAGGATCAGGAGGTCAACTCCTCCATGGGCTCCACCAGCGCGTACTGCATCAACGCCAAGAGCGACAACGTCGAAGCGGCGATGGATTTCATCCAGTTCTGCTGCTACTCTGACGAGGGCGCGAAGCTCTACGCGGAGAACGCCGGCGTCGCGGTTTATCCCAGCGAAGAGGCGATGGCGGTTTACCAGGAGAACTGCACGATCCCCGGTACCGAGTATGTTTTCGCTGCCAACTGCAATCTTGAGGACGGCCCCGAGGCCCGCTACTCCGAGATTAAGGATGCCTGGTCCGCCGAGGTTCAGGAATACCTGCTCGACAACGAGACTCTCGACGAGTGCTTCGAGAACTTCTACGCGAAGAGAGAAGAGATTCTCGCGAAGTAAGATCTGATCACCAGAGCTTAACCGTCCGGCGCTTCGATAAGGGGCGCCGGACTCTTTAAGTATCGGGACTTGAATTTCCGGCGGGACGGGGCCTGCCCGCCCCGGGCGGAGGAACAAGTCAGGAAGGGATGTTCTATGGCTAAGAAAGAGAAGATCGCGGTTCCGAAGCAGAACGGAAAGCTCTTCCGCAGAGAGTGGCTCACCGGCTACCTCTTCCTGCTTCCGAACTTCATCGGGTTCCTGATCTTTACCGGGATTCCGGTGATCATGGGCTTCTACATCAGCATGACCAACTACAGCGGTTACGGCTCGAAGGATTTCATCGGCATCACGAACTACGTGAAGATGGTCGGCGACTCCGATTTCCGGAACGCTCTCAGGAACAACCTTGTCTACTCGCTGACCAGCGTGCCGTTAACCATACTGTTCGCGCTTCTTCTTGCCCTGGCCTTAAACAAGAAGCTCTACGGCGGCCGCTTCTTCCAGACGGTCTACTTCTTCCCGAACCTGACCTCCATGGTCGCGGTCGGCTGCGTCTGGCTCCAGCTCTTTGAGTCCAAGAAGGGCCCGATCAACCAGTTCCTGAAATACACCGTGGGCATGGAGAATCCGCCGAAATGGTTCTGGGGGACGACGACGGCGCTGATGACGGTCGTGATCGTCGTGGTCTGGAAACAGGCGGGCTACTATATGGTCATGTTCATGGGCGGCCTGAAGAACATTCCGCCCCACCTCTACGAGGCGGCCAAGATTGACGGCGCGACGCCCTGGCAGTGCTTCTGGAACGTGACCTGGCCCATGCTTTCCCCGACGACCTTCATGGTCACGATCCTCACGTTCATCGCCTCGTTCCAGGTTTTCGACATCATCAACGTCACGACCGAGGGCGGCCCCGGGCGGGCGACGGAGGTGCTGGTCATGCGCATCTACAAGGAGGCGTTCAAGTACGCCCGCATGGGCTACGGCTCCGCCATCGGCTACTTCCTGTTCCTCATCATCTTCCTGGTCACGCTGGTTCAGTGGAAGGGACAGAAGAACTGGGTTGTGGAAGACTGACAAAGGAGGAGAACCGGAATGAACAAGAAGAAAATCAAGCCCAGCAGCATCGTTCTCTTTCTCGTCTGCTGCGCAGTCGCCGTCGCGATGATCATGCCCTTCCTGTGGATGGTCAGCGCGTCCTTCAAGCTGAGAAACGAGATTTTCAGCCGCCCGATCCAGTGGATCCCGCAGACCTTCCACAAGGACAACTACGAGACGATCCTGGAGAAGATCCCGTTCTCGAGATACTTCTTCAACACGGCGAAGATTACGATCATCATCACGCTGCTGCAGCTGATCACCTGCTCGATGGCGGCCTACGCGTTTTCCAAGCTGCACTTCCCGGGCCGTGACACGATCTTTCTCTGCTACCTGGGCACCATGATGGTTCCCTGGCACGCGATCATGATCCCGCAGTTCATCGTGATCCAGAAGCTGCACCTTTACGACAACCACCTCTCGCTGATCCTGACCGGCGCGTTCTCGGCCTTCGGCGTGTTCCTCTTAAGGCAGAACATGCTCTCCATACCGGATTCGCTTAACGAGGCGGCCAAGATCGACGGGTGCGGTCCCGTGGGAATCTACCTGAGGATCATCCTTCCGCTGACGAAGACCGGTCTGGCGACCCTGACCGTGCTGACGTTCAACGGCACCTGGAACGACTACATGGGCCCGATGATCTATCTGGACAAGGATGTCAACCGCACGATACAGCTGGGACTCGCGACCTTCAAGCGGGAGTTCGACACGAACTACGGCGCGATCATGGCCGGAACGGTGATCTCCCTCATCCCGGTGGTGATTATCTACGTGACGATGCAGAAATACATCGTGGAAGGCATCGCCTATTCGGGCGTCAAGGGATAACAGGAAAAACTTAACCGTCCGCCGGAATTATCCGGTTTCCGGACTCATGTCCGCAGTTCGCATACATGTTGTGCGGGCTGCGGACATGGCTGTATATAAGGCACAAAACACTATGATCTATTCACTGAACGGAACATGGCTTCTCGGACACCTTTCCCCGGAAGCAGACATGGCGGAGCTTCTCTCCCCGGACTTTGTCCCGGAGGGATGGATTCCGGCCAAAGTACCGGAGAACGTGCACGCGGCCTTAAGGCGCGCCGGCATCCTCCGCGGACACACCTACAGCAAGGATCCCGGGGAGGAGCGCTGGGTGGAGGAGTGCGACTGGGTATACTACAAAGCTTTCTTCTGTGACCCGGAAAAACTGAGCCGGTCCGGGAGCACGCAGGGCACCGCGGAGCTCGTCCTTGACGGCGCCGATACCTTCGCGGAGGTGTACCTGAACGGAAAGCATATAGGGAGTACCTGCAACATGTTCCGGCAGTACCGCTTTCCGGCGGATGAGGCCCTTCTTCCCGGCATGAGAAATGTGCTGATCATCCGCTTCCGGTCCGCGGTGAAGGAGGCGGAGCGGATATTAGCGAAGGGAGATTCCGGCGATATTTATTCCATCACGGGGAGCGACCGCATCGTCGCCCGCAAGATGCAGATGAATTACGGCTGGGATTTCTGCGGGAGACAGGTCAGCACCGGGCTGTGGAAGGCAGTCTGTCTGGAGCGGAGGGAGTATCCGCGGATTGCTTCCTGGTACGCGCGCACGGTTTCCCTCTCCAGGGAATCGGCGAAGGTCCTCGTTGAGGCGGATATTGAGACATCACCGGAGAATCCGGGGGACGAGGCGGCAGCAGGATGCACGGCGGAGCTTGCGGAGCCGGGAACGGGACGGAGTTTTGCGGTGCAGCTGAAGCCGGAGGAGCAGGTTCCGGAAGAAGCAGGGAAGACAGCGGAGGGGGATGGCCCGGCGGCAGCTGCCGGCGCACCCGTTGTCCGGCCAAAGAAACTGACCGGAGTGATCGAAATCCCGGAGCCGCGGCTCTGGTGGCCGAACGGCGAGGGGGAGGCGTTCCTTTATGACTTTGCTCTGACGCTTGCGGAGGAGTGCGGTGCAGGCAGCGGAGGAAACAGCTCCGCGGGAGACAGGAAAGCGGCGGGAAGGCAGGAGAGAAGCGACCGCGCGGTGCGCGCCCGCTTCGGCATCCGCACCGTCGAGGTCGTGGAGGAGCCCCAGGAGGATCAGGGCACATCCTTCCGCTTCGCCGTAAACGGAAGGAAAATTTTCATCCGCGGGGCCAACTGGGTGCCCATGCAGGCGGATCCGACGGATATCCGGACGATGCAGTACCCATACTATCTGGACATGGCGGTTCGCGGAGGAATCCGGATGCTCCG
>OMSM01000090.1 GCA_900313745.1 uncultured Lachnospiraceae bacterium | reverse complement strand
TACACTCCGTAAACGGAGACAATCACCGCAAGGGCAGCCGCCGCATATGCCGCAAGGTAGCGGCCGGGGAACATCGTATAGAACCACATCAGCGGAGTTCCGGGAAGCGGCTGGAGAAGGAAGAGGTAATTGCAGCTGTACGCCCGGTCGAAAAGATAGATCGGAGGAACGACAGCCGCAAGGAAAATCACCGGAAAAAGGATATGCCGGATGGAGGGACGCGCTGCCCCGAGCCGCAGAAGAAGCAGGGGATACAGCACCAGGAGAAGATGCCATGCCCAGCTGTAAAGGTTCATGAAATTCCACACAGGGTACATGGTCCAGTTCGGAAAAAGAATGGCCATGATACTTCCCGGCAGTATGAGCACCAGGGCGATCTCCGCGAAGAAAGCGCGGCCTCGCTGCCGGGGAAGGAACGCGGATAAAAGAAAAACAGGGATTCCCAGGCTGCAGAGATGCAGCGGAAGGTACCCAAGCCCGAAATGCCCGACGCGCACAAGATAAAGATCTTTCACGATCTCCATGACGAGCATCACAGCCGGAATTATGCGGACATACCTTGGCATTCCGTCAGGCTTCCGCCTTCTCCCTGCCGCACAGAGCACCGCCGCAATGATGAGAATAACCGCTGCGGCCTGCGCAAGATGGACAGCTCCCCAGAGCGGGTACCCAACCCCCGGCGGAAGATCATATTCCTGCGTCCAGAAAAGCTCCGGTTTCCAGGTCATTTCACACCTCGCAGAAGCAGAACCGCGGACGCGGTTCTGCCATATGCGGCACCCGATCACTGCGGAGCCTTGTCCAAAGCCCGGATGGCCTCCTCAAGAACAGCCTCCGGGTTCCTGCCGACGATGTCCAGTCCCTCCGCCTTAATGAGGCGGAAACTGCGGATTCCGTAATAGATCTGCGCAACGCTCTTTATATACTCATAGCCATAGAGATCCGGAAGCCCCTCTCCGCCAACCGTGGTAACATAGGTCAGATCCTTTGCCCTGCACAGGCCGAACGGGATTCCTTCCGGGGTGTAGTCAAAGGTGATGCCGACAGCGCTTATGTTTTCGATATACTCCTTGAGCAGTGCGGGAAACGAGAGATCCCAGTACGGTGCGGCGATCACGATCCTCTCCGCTTCGGCGAACTGTTTCGCCAGGTCAAGTACGGAATGGCTCCTGTCCCCCGCGAGCGCCTCCTCTCTGGTCTTCAGCCGCTCCGCGTCAAGCGGTTTCAGTCCGATATCCGCGAGAGGGACAGTCGTGATTTCTTCGCCCTGTCTGCTCAGAAAGGCTTCCGCAAGCCTTCTGGTCCTAGAGTTCTCCCTTATGCAGGCATCAATGAATAGTATGCTCATCTGCGGTTCTCCCTAAAAGCGGACGGTAGCAACGTACTCCATGTCCTCCGGCAGTTCAGCCCCGGAAAAGCCGACGGTTACCTGCGGATCGATTCCCTGTTCCTTCAGCCCCAGGACAAAATGGCAAAGGGCAATTCCTACATCGATCTTCTGCATGTCCCCCACAGAGTCGGAGACAAAGCCCTTGTCCTTCTTCTCGAAGAAGTGCCACGCACCGTCCCTGTGCAGGATGCGCCAGGGCTGCTTGTTCACCGCCGAAGGGGCGAGCCGTACCATCTCAAAGAGATCGGGAAGCCATGCCTCCGCTGCAGCGGCAAGCGGCAGCGGAGTCTCGAAATTCTGCTCGAAGAACAGCTCTTCCGCCCTCTTCCTGCTGTCCGCCTTCACCCCTTTTCTCATCAGGGACTCCCGCACGGACATGCGGTCCGCGGCGTAGCCGATAGGAGTGATGCAGGGCATTATCTCGTTCTCTTTCAGTTTGCAGGCATGCTCGAAGGCCTCCCGGTTCATGGTGCCCCCGACCCAGACTGTCCCGATGCCGAGGCTCCAGGCATGGAGGACGAGCTGCTCGAAGGAGTACCCGAACGCTGCCTCCATATTGGGTTCCCTTGAGACGGCGCCGGCTACGTAGAGCTTCTCCCCCACCAGCACCGGAGAAGAGAGCTCCCTGCTCGCACCAAGAAAGACAAATCTCACCGGTATGCCGAAGGGGTTCGTGATTTCATCGCTGTACAGCATGAGTTTTGTCAGGTCCTCGCTGCTTAATCCGCGCCCGTCGTAGGTCCTGACGCTTCTGCGCGCCTTGATGATGTTGAATAATTCTGACATGCGGGTCTCCTCCTTTACTCATTATAGCTGTTCACGAAAGCTTTTATTGATCCTTTTTTCAAGGTGTACTACTATTAATAAACGTCGGAACTGACGGCATCTTTCAGGAGGGACAGCATGCAGATTTCCACAATTCTCTACGTCTGTATCGTAATTCTTGCCGGCGCTGCGGTCCAGAGCGCACTCGGCTTCGGCACCACCATGATCACCATGGGATTTCTCCCGCTCATCATGGAGTACAGCAAGGCCATGGGGCTCTCCATCATCATGGTCAGCATCAGCACTCTCTATATCTCCGTTAAGTACCGCAGATCCATACAGTGGAAAATCATGCTGCCTGTGCTGATTCCCACAGCAGTCATCTGCGCCGTCGTGAATATCCTCTCCGCGAAGGTCAGCTCCAACATCATGTACCTTCTGCTTGGCATGATGTTCGTTGCCGTGTCCGCCTTCTTTTTCTTCTTCTCGCAGAAGATCCATGTAAAACCCACGGTCAAATCCGGAACGGTGCTCGGCGTCATCACCGGAATCTTCTACGGCCTGTTCGCCTCCGGCGGCCCCACCGCCGCGCTCTACCTGCTCCCCGCCACCAAAGACAAAAAGGAATACCTGGCAACCATCCAGGCATTCCTCTGTGTCAACAATCTTATGATCCTGGTTATCAGCCTCCTGCTCCGGCGCCTTGACATGGCAGACCTTCCGATGGCCGCCGCCGGCGTCGCTGCGCTGATCGCGGGAACGCTGCTCGGGCTCGCGGTCCACGACAGGATTCCCTCCGGCGTTTTCGGCAGGGTAATCTACGCTTTCGTCGGCATCGGCGGACTCTGGATCATTATCAGCCATCTGATGTAATCCCCGCTCAGACAATCTCCGAGAGCGGCGCGACCGCGATTCCCTCCGCCTCCAGGGCTGCCCTGATCGAGGTCACGAACTCCAGCGCCTTCACATTGTCTCCATGGACGCAGATCGAATCCGGCACGATCTCGATGTCGTTTCCGTCCGCTGCCGTGACCTTGTGCTCCTTCACCATGCGGATCACCCGGCTTATCGCGAGCTTCTCGTCGTGAATTACCGCGCCCTCCATGTTCCTGGGCATCAGGCTCCCGTCAGGCATGTAGGCCCTGTCCGCGAACACCTCCTTCGCCGCGGGAAGTCCGATATCCTCCGCCGCGCGGACGCTCTCGCTTCCGGAAAGTCCCATGAGGATAAG
>OMSM01000440.1 GCA_900313745.1 uncultured Lachnospiraceae bacterium | reverse complement strand
GTTTATCCGCCCGGAGAAGAAGGAAGAGGTCGTTGAGGAGCAGATCAAGACGATCACCGTCCCCGAGAAGATTATTCTCCGCGACCTGGCGGACAAGATGCATCTTCGCCCCGCGGATATCATCAAGAAGCTTTTCCTCCAGGGCCAGATCCTTACGCCCAACAGCGAGCTGAGCTATGAGGAAGCGGAGAAGATCGCCGTCGATTACGACATCCTCTGCGAGAAGGAAGAGGCAGTGGACGTGATTGAGGAGCTGCTTCGCGAGGATGAGGAGGACGAGGAGAACATGGTCTCCCGTCCGCCGGTCATCTGCGTGATGGGCCACGTCGACCACGGCAAGACCTCCCTCCTTGACGCGATCCGCAAAACACATGTCACCGCGAGGGAAGCCGGAGGAATCACCCAGGCAATCGGTGCGTACACCGTTTCTATCGACGGCCGCAGCATCACCTTCCTGGATACGCCCGGACATGAGGCGTTCACCGCGATGCGTATGCGCGGAGCGAATTCCACGGATATCGCTGTCCTTGTCGTCGCGGCGGATGACGGCGTAATGCCGCAGACCATAGAGGCAATCAACCACGCGAAGGCTGCCGGAATCGAGATCATCGTCGCGGTGAACAAGATCGACAAGCCTGAGGCCAACGTGGAGAGAGTCAAGCAGGAGCTCACGGAGTATGATCTGGTTTCCACCGACTGGGGCGGCCAGACAGAGTTTGTCCCCGTATCCGCCAAAACCGGTGAAGGCCTGGACGACCTTCTGGAAACCATCCTCCTCACCGCGGACATCCTGGAGCTCAAGGCCAATCCCGACCGCAGCGCCAGAGGCCTTGTTCTGGAGGCGCTGCTCGACAAGGGCCGCGGCCCTGTTGCCAACGTGCTGATCCAGAAGGGCACGCTCCATGTCGGAGATTTCATCTCCGCGGGCGCAAGCTCCGGCAAGGTCCGCGCGATGATTGACGACAAGGGACGCCGCGTGAAGGAAGCCGGTCCCTCCACGCCTGTGGAAATCCTGGGTCTCTCGGATGTCCCGAGCGCGGGCGAGGTTCTCGTCGCCCACGAGGATGACAAGACCGCCAAGGCCTACGCGGAGACCTACCGCAACCAGCACAAGGAAAGCCTGCTGGAGGAGACGAGAATGCGCATGAGTCTGGATGACCTGTTCAGCCAGATGAAGGAAGGCAATCTCAAGGAATTTGATATCATCATCAAGGCAGATGTACAGGGTTCCGTAGAGGCTCTGAAGCAGAGCCTTGCAAAACTCTCCAACGACGAAGTGGTCGTCAAGTGCATCCACAGCGGTGTCGGCGCGATCTCCGAGTCCGACGTCTCTCTTGCGAGCGCGTCCAACGCGGTCATCATCGGCTTCAACGTGAGGCCCGATCCCATGGCCAAGGCCATCGCGGAGCGCGAGGGTGTCGACGTGCGCCTCTACAGTGTCATTTACGAGGCGATCGACGCGGTGGAAGCTGCGATGAAGGGCATGCTTGCTCCTGTGTACGAGGAGAAGATCATCGGACACGCAGAGATAAGGCAGATCTTCAGAGCGTCACAGATCGGCAATATCGGCGGTTCCTCGGTCACAGACGGCATCATCCAGCGCGGCTGCAAGGTCCGCATTACCCGCGACGGGGAGCAGATCTTCGAGGGCGGCTTAAAGAGCCTCAAGCGCTTCAAGGATGACGTCAGGGAGGTCCGCGAGGGCTTCGAGTGCGGCCTTGTCTTCGACGGCTTCGACCAGATCAATATCGGCGACCGCGTGGAAGCCTACGTCATGGTCGAGAAGCCCAGAGAATAATAGTTGCCGCATTCGGCAAAAACGCATTCGCGTCTTTGCCTCTGCGAGGATGAATATGAGAAAGAACAGCATCAAGAACAGAAGAATCAATGACGAGGTGCGGCGCTCCCTTTCGGAGATCATCCGCACCGAGGTCCATGATCCGGGAATCAGCCCTTTCGTGAGCGTCGTGCTCGCAGAGGTGGCGCCGGACTTAAAGACCTGCCGCGTGTACGTCAGCGTGCTCGGCGACGAGGAATCCGGGCGGGAGACTCTCGCCGGACTGAAGCGCGCCTCAGGGTTCATCCGCTCGGCGCTTGCGCATGACATCAACCTGCGCAACACCCCGGAACTGACCTTTATTCTCGACAGCTCCATCGCCTACGGTGTGGACATGTCCAGGCGCATCGACGACGTCATCGCGAGGGACAACGAGGTAATCGCCGCGAGAAACGAACTTGAGGGCGGCGGGGAAGAAGAACAGGAAGAACTGTCGGAGGAGCCGGAGGATTCCGGCGGGGAAGACGGCGTCGAGTGGTTCGACGAGGAAGAATAAGCAATTGTCTCAGAGATTCCGGCATCCGGAATCTCTGTTGCTGTCCGGGAAGGACAATATCAGGAAAGAGAGTGTATGGATTTAATCAGGGAATTACAGGGAGCGAAAACAGTCGGAATAGCCGGTCATGTAAATCCGGACGGCGATGCGGTGGGGTCGGCGGCGGCCTTAAGGCTTTACATCATGAAGCGCATGCCCGGGACGAGGGTGGACATGTTCTCGGAGCCCATTTACGGCGCATTGAAACGGCTCATCCCTTCGTCGGACGAGATCAATACCACCTTTGAGACTGATGTGGAGAGCTATGACGTATTCATCGCGGTAGACGCCGGAGCCGGCCGTCTCGGCGGCGCGGAGGCCTTATTTGAGCGCGCGGGTAAGCGCCTCAACATCGACCATCACGTCTCCAGCGGGTCGGGAAGCGGCGACGTCAATCTCGTCCGCGCGGAAGCCAGCAGCACCTGTGAGCTTGTTTACACGCTCCTTGAGGAGGAGTATATCGACGAGCCGATCGCCCGCGCACTCTACATCGGCATTGTCACGGACACCGGGGTCTTCAAGTACTCCAATACTGGGACCGGGACCATGCGCATCGCCGGCGAGCTCCTGAAGTACGGATTTGACCACACAAAACTGATCAACGAGGTCTTCTTCGGCAAAACTTACGTGCAGCACCAGATTCTCGGCAGGGCGCTCCTGGAGAGCATGCTGATCCGCGAGGGAACCTGCATCATCAGTGTCCTTGACCGGAAGACACTCGACTTCTACAAGGCCACCTCCTCGGACACGGACGGGATCGCAAGCCAGCTGATGCTGACCGAGGGCGTGCAGTGCGCAATCTTCATGTATGAGACCTCTCCTCTGACCTACAG
>OMSM01000041.1 GCA_900313745.1 uncultured Lachnospiraceae bacterium | reverse complement strand
AGTCAGCGCCTCGGGCCCCGTTTCCAACCTCCTGGTCACGCTCTTCATGGGCTTTTCCGTCGGCGCCAACGTCTTCTGCGCCCAGTGCGCCGGGGCGGGCGACAAAGACGGCTTCCGGAAGGGCGTCCACACCTCCATGACCTTCTCGGTCCTGGCGGGCTTTGGCCTGCTCGTCGCAGGGCTGGCCGTCTCCGCGCCGCTCCTCGGGGTGATCAAAACTCCCCAGGAGATCATGCCTCTCGCAAAACTATACATCCGCATCTTCTTCTTCGGCGTGCCGGCCACGCTGGTCTACAACTTCGGCGCGGCGATCCTGCGCGCGGTGGGCGAAACGGAGAAACCGCTGATCTACCTGACCTGCGCGGGCGTGCTGAACGTTATCCTGAACCTGGTGTTCGTCGCCCTCTTCCACATGGGCGTCGCGGGAGTCGCCCTGGCGACGGTGCTCTCCCAGCTGCTCTCGGCGGTTCTTGTGGTCCGCACCATGATGACGACCTCGGAGCTGTACAGGCTCTCGGTCTCCGGGCTCGGAATTGACCGCAGGGTCCTGGGAAGGGTGCTTGCCATCGGCGTGCCGGCGGGAATACAGAGCTCGTCCTTCTCCATCGCGAACCTGCTCATCCAGTCGGCGGTGAACTCCTTCGGCCCGACGGTGATGGCCGCAAGCACGGTGGCCGGAAGCGTCGACGGCATCTGCAGCGTGGCGATCGACGCAATGGCGCAGAGCGCGATCAGTTTTGCCGGGCAGAACTACGGCGCGGGCAATTTCCCGCGCATCCGGAAGATCTGCGTTACGGCGACTGGCCTTGGCTGCGCCGTGTCGCTCGTGATCGGCGTCGCGATGTACGGATTTTCGCCGGTAATCCTGCGGATTTTTACGGAGGATCCGGCGGTGACGGGATACGCCCGGGAGATCATGTTCGTGGTGTGCGTGTTCAGTTTTATCAACTGCCTCATGAGCGTGCCCTTCAACGTGGTCCGCGGGATGAACCACTCGCTCTTCCCGATGCTTAGCACGCTGTTCTGCGTCTGCGTGCTCCGGGTGATCTGGGTGTACACGATCTTTGCGCGGTTCCGCACGGTGACCATGCTCTATATGGCCTGGCCGGTCACGAAGGGGATCGCGGCGGTGACGGGAATTGCCTATTACCTGTGGGTGATGAGGAAGGAGACCCGGTGGCTGGAGGAACAGACGAGAGCCGGGTACAGTGAGGTTGCGGAAGAATGACTGGAACGACGTTTTATCTGGATTTTGAGCCGGCACTGATGAGGGCGCTTCAGGCGCTCTTCGGCCCCGCCGCGGAGCCGCTCTGCCGCTTTTTCTCCGCCTTCGGCGAGGAGACGGTCATCATCGCCGTGCTTGGCTTCATTTACTGGTGCGTGGACAAGGAGTACGGGAAATTTCTCGGGACCAACATTGTCTGCTGCCTGGTCTGGAACCCGATGATCAAGAACGTCGTGTTGAGAAGGCGCCCGTACATGGACCACCCCTCCATCCGGTGCCTTAAGCCTGTTGAGCCGGATGCGGATCTCATGGATATCGCCGCCCAGGGCTACTCCTTCCCCAGCGGGCACTCCACCAACGCCGCGGTGCTCTACGGATCCCTGCCGCTTTATAAAGGGGAAAACGGCGATGTCCGCTACAGGGACGGCAGAGGGCGGAGAGCCGCCGTCGCGGCTGCGTTTATCATGCCGCTGCTCGTAGGTTTTGGCCGGGTGCTGGCGGGCGTGCACTACCCGACGGACGTGCTCTGCGGGTGGCTGCTCGGCGGATGCGCAGCGGTGGGCGTGAGCTTCCTGCAGGTGAAGGTAAGGAACGAGAACCTGCTGCACCTCGTGCTCTTCCTCACGGCACTTCCCGGCTTCTTCTGCTGCGTGACCGACGACTACTTCACCTCCCTGGGAGTCATGGCGGGGTTCTTCCTTGCGGTCCCCTTCGAGAGGAAATTCGTGAACTTCGCCGGGACGAAGAACCCGGTTTTATGCGTGATCCGCGTACTCGGCGGAATTGCGGTCTACTTCATACTGAACACGCTGTTAAAACTTCCGTTCTCCTCCGCGTTTCTGGATTCCGGGACCTTCGCTGCGCACCTTGTGCGCTCGGTGCGCTACACCGTCGTGCTCTTCGCGATGATCGGGCTCTATCCGATGCTGTTCGGGAGGTTCAGGAAGAAAGCGGCTTAATGCTTTTATAGAAGCGGAAAACGGGATTTCTCCCGGAACGGAAAAGATGAACCGGTGCGGAGGCTGCACACCGGAGGAAAGGAAGACGGATATGGCACTGCTGCTTCTTCGTCAGGTTGTGACGATGTTTATTCTGATCGCGGTGGGCTACGTGCTCTACCGCACGAAGAAGATCTCCGGGGAATCGGGGAAGATCTTCGGGAATTTGCTGATCTACGTTTCACTTCCCTGCGTCATCGTAAAGAGCTTCCTCATCGGCAAAACTCCCGAGATGACGAGGGGGCTTCTTATCAGCGCGGCGGCGGCCCTCGCGTCGCTCCTTGTCTCCATGCTGATCTCGGCGCTCTTCTTTAAGAAGGACGGGATCGCTTCCTTCGCCGGAGCGTTCTCCAACCCCGGTTTCTTCGGTATTCCGCT
>OMSM01000500.1 GCA_900313745.1 uncultured Lachnospiraceae bacterium | reverse complement strand
CTTCCCGGCCTCGACATGAGCAGCGGCTCCCTCGGCCAGGGCATTTCCGCAGCGTGCGGCATGGCGCTCTCCGCAAAACTGGACAATAAGGATTTCCGCGTCTACACCCTTCTCGGCGACGGTGAGATTGAGGAAGGACAGGTCTGGGAGGCCGCGATGTTCGCGGGTGCGAAGAAGCTGGACAACCTAGTGGTGATCGTTGACAACAACAACCTCCAGATCGACGGACCGATCTCCGAGGTCAACAATCCTTATCCTATCGATAAGAAGTTTGAGGCCTTCAATTTCCACGTAATTAACGTGGACGGCAACGATTTCGATTCCCTGCGCGCGGCATTTGCCGAGGCGAGGCAGACCAAGGGCATGCCCACCGCGATCATTGCGAAGACGGTCAAGGGCAAGGGCGTCTCCTTCATGGAGAACAGCGTTGCCTGGCACGGCACGGCGCCCAACGACGAGCAGTTCGCTGTTGGAATGGCGGATCTGGATAAGATTGAGGAGGAACTTTGATATGGCAGACGTGAAGAAGATTGCTACAAGAGAAGCTTACGGCAAGGCGCTGGCGGAGTTCGGCGCGGAGTATCCCGACCTTGTCGTTCTCGACGCCGACCTGGCCAATGCCACCAAGACCGGAACCTTCCAGAAGGTATTCCCGGAGCGCCATATTGACTGCGGCATCGCGGAAGCGGATATGATCGGCATTGCCGCCGGCCTTGCGACCACAGGGAAGATCCCCTTTGCCAGCTCCTTCGCGATGTTTGCCTCCGGCCGTGCGTACGAGCAGGTCCGCAACTCGGTCGCCTATCCCCACCTCAACGTGAAGATCGGCGCAACCCATGCGGGAATTACCGTCGGTGAGGACGGCGCGAGCCATCAGTGCCTTGAGGATCTTGCCCTCATGCGCGAGCTTCCCGGCATGGTCGTGATGAATCCCTCCGACGCTGTCGAGGCGAGAGCCTGCGTCAAGGCGGCACTGGACTACGTCGGCCCCGTCTACATCCGCTTCGGCCGCGCGGCGGTCCCGGTGATCAACGACGAGAACATGGAATTTGAGATCGGCAAGGGCAAGGTTATGCGCGAGGGCAGCGACGTCACCATTCTCGCCACCGGCGGGCTGGTAAGCTCCTCCCTTGAGGCCGCGGAGATGCTTGCCGCGGACGGCATCAGCGCCGAGGTGATCAATATCTGCACCATCAAGCCCCTTGACGAGGATCTGATCCTTAAGAGCGCGGCAAAGACCGGCAAGGTCGTCACCGCGGAGGAGCACTGGATCGTCGGCGGCCTCGGAAGCGCCGTCGCGGAACTGCTCTCCGAGAAACAGCCCACAAAGATGATGCGCATCGGCATCGGCGACCGCTTCGGCGAGTCCGGTTCCGCGGGCGCCCTGATGGAGAAGTACGGACTTGACGGCAAGGGCGTATACGCCTCCGTCAAGGAGTTCATGGGCTGAGGCGCGAACATCGCATTCACTGCCGGCGGGGCCTTATGCCCCGCCGGATACGGGGTTTTTTCATGATTGAATTAGCGCCTTCTATTCTGGCGGCGAATTTCGCCTGCCTCGGTGACCAGATCGCCGCGACGGAGCGGGGCGGCGCCACGTGGGTACACATCGATGTGATGGACGGGCTGTTCGTTCCCTCCATCTCCCTGGGAGTGCCGGTGGTCAAAAGCGTCCGCGCCTGCACCGGGTTAAAGCTTGACGTGCACCTGATGATCGTCGATCCCATCCGGTACATCGGCGCCTTCGCGGACGCTGGTGCGGACAACATAACCTTCCACCTGGAAGCAGCGGACGACCCCGACGCCGTGATCAGCGCGATCCATGAAAGAGGCCTGTCCGCGGGCATTTCCGTCAAACCCGGCACACCTCTCTCCGAGGTAAGGCCTTACATCAGCAAGGTGGAGCTGCTGCTCGTCATGTCGGTGGAGCCCGGCTTCGGCGGGCAGAAATACATCCCCGAATCAACGGCAAAACTGGTCTTGGCCCGGGCGATGATTGATGAGATCAAGCCTTCGGTCCGCCTCGAGGTCGACGGCGGTGTCGGGAACAGCACGGTCACGGAGGTGCTGGGTACAGGCGCGGATCTCCTCGTGATGGGAACCGCGGTATACGGACATCATCCGGAGGTCAGGTCCAGGCATTTCACTGAGCTGTTCAGGAAGTTTGAGTTTTCTGCCGATGCGGAACGTTCAGACCAGCAGTAACCGGTATCATGAGCCGGAGAGGAAGGCCGTGCAGCGCACGGCCTTCCTGTGCGTTACAGGGACAAACAGTCCGGCCGTGCGCAATATCTCCGGGAAAGCCCCACACAGGAAACGGCATGAAGTACAGTGAATTCCTGCGCAAAAAGAATATTGTACCTGCGGG
>OMSM01000347.1 GCA_900313745.1 uncultured Lachnospiraceae bacterium | reverse complement strand
TGGACTCCGTCAAACTCCGCGCCGTCCGCCGCGATATGATCCTGGGTGATATAGACCCCGTCGATTCTCGCGGTACTGAACCCGATAAGGCTTACCGGGCGCCAGATTCCCGCGTCCGGAAGATGCGGGCCCCAGTCCCAGCCGAACATGCAGTGGGCCTTCCTTAACAGCGGGAAGCCCTTCATCGCGTCGTCGGATCCCTCAACGGGATTCGCCGCGTAGGCCTTCTTAATCCAGCGCGTGGGGGACCGCAGCACCACCGAGAGGACGTTTCCCCCGGGCTTCAGAAGAGTTTTGACCGGATACTCATAGATCCTGTGCATGTTCTCCGTGTGCCCGAGCGCCGTCCCGTTAAGCCCGATATCCGCGATGGTATCGATGCCGTCAAAGTGCAGCAGCACCTCCTCCTCGGAGAGGATATCCTCCGGCGCATCAAATACGGTCTCATAGCGGAAATCCCCGTCCATCACGGAGAGCGCCGCGGTCTCATTGTCGCGGTAGTACGGATCCTCAATGAGTCCGGCGGACAGAAGGTCCGTGTAGACGCTGCCGGGAACACTTCCCGGAATGCCCGCCTCCGCGCCTTTTCCCTCCAGCTCCTTTGCCGGGGACAGCGCATAAAGCTTCCAGTTCTTATCGATGAGCTGTGTCTTCATCTTTGTTCCTCCCGATGAGGCAGAATCCGCATATGCGTTTTTGCCGAATGCGGCGCCGGTGTGCAGGTATCTCTGTCTTCCTGCCGCACCCTTAAGACCTGTCCGTCTCTCTTAAGACAGCCGGCGACGGGCCTGCCTTCAGCAGGCCCGCCGCCGGTTAATGAACTTCCATGATATTGCACGCAACGCGGCGGCCTCAGTTTCTGGAGGCCTCCAGCAGCTTCTGCTTGAGCTGTTCCTCGATACCGGTCAGCTCCTGCTGCGCCAGGGCGCGCTTCTCCTTGCCCTCCTTCTGGATGGCGATCACCTCGTCCAGGGTGGAAATCAGCTGCTCATTGGTGTGCTTTAAGGTCTCGATATCCACGATGCCCCTCTCCGATTCCTTTGTTGCCTCTATGGTTGCGAGCTTGAGCGCGTCGGCGTTCTTGCGGAGCAGCTGGTTGGTCATGTCGGCTACTTCGCGCTCCGCCTTCGCGGCCTGGGTCGAGTGCTCGATTCCGATGGCGATGACCATCTGGTTCTTCCAGAGCGGGATGGTGTTCACTATGGTGGACTGGATCTTCTCCGCCATCATGGTGTCGGAATTCTGCACCATGCGGATCTGGGGAGCAGTCTGCATCGCGATGGTCCGGGTGAGCTCCAGGTCATGAAGCTTCTTCTCGAAGCGCTCGCACTGGGCTGCCAGATCCTTGGCCGCCTGAGCGTCCTCGGGGAGCCCGCTGGCCTCGGCCTTCGCCTGGAGAGCGGTGAGCTCCACATTCCTGACCTCCTCGAGCTTCTGCTTTCCTGCGATCACCTGCAGGGTCAGATCCCTGTAGTACTCCAGGTTCAGGTCATACATGCGGTCGAGAACCTCGACATCCTTTAACAGCTTGATCTGGTGGTTCTCCAGCTCGGTGGAGATCGCCGTGACGTTGGTCTCGATCTTGCTGTAGCGGGCCTTAAGCTCGCTCATCTTGTTGGAGCTCTTGCGGAAGAGCGCCTTAAAGCCCTTCTCCTCCTCCTCGATGTCAAAATTCTTCAGCTGGGTCACCAGGGAGGTCACCATCTCGCCGACCTCGCCGAGATCGCTGGTTTTGACATTCTCGATGGTCTTCTCGGAGAAATCGGCCATCTTCTTCTGGGTGCCCACGCCGTAATTCATGATCGCGGTAGGGCTCGTCAGGTCGATGTTCTTCGCGTACGCCGCAACCTGCTGCTTCTCCGCCGGGGAAAGGTTCTGTTCGGTCTGGGAGATCGTGGAGATCGCCTCCGCGCTCTTCTCCGCGGCACGCTTGGGCTCGGCACCGAGCGCCTCCGCCAGCGCGGCTTCCGCTGCAGCGATCTTGTCCGCGGAGGTCAGGCCTGTGCTCTCCTCCCCGGGTGCCTCCGCCTCGGAAACTACCTCGGCATCAATGATTGTTTCCTGTTCCCTGTTCAGTTCGTCCGCCATTGTTTATCCTTTCTGCAGCCTTTGCCGCGTCAGAGGCCGGCCGCGATTAATGATCCTGCTTCTTCTCCGTATCCCTTCCGGTGAGGCCGTCCTGGGCCATCATCGTTTTCATCACCGAGATATCGGAGGAAATATCCCATGCCACATCCTGGAAAAGATCGTCGAAATAGCGCTCAAACGCGTCGTTGATCGTATCCAGTGCCTCCTCAATCTCCCGCTTGGTCTCCGGGATATTGCTTCCGATCGAGGGCTTGGAATCCAGCTCCACATAAGCGCTCAGAAGCTTGGAGGTGGTGGGAAGGTAATAGTTCATGAACTTCTGGAGATCCGAGGCCCGCTTCGGCTCCCGCTTCACCTCGTCGAAGATCCTGCGGATGATCTCCTCAAGCCTGGAGAGCTTCGCCGACATCTCCGCACCTGGAATGGCGTCGTTCGCCTCCCGGACCATGCGGAGGTAGCTCCGCCCGTCCGTGAGGATCTTGTCGACCTCCGGGTTTCCGGTGAGCTCCATCATGTCGCGGGGATCTGCGTCCGTGACATCCACCTCGGAGCCGCCCCATCCGGCCTTCGCCGTCTTTGAGGCCTTGTTCAGCGTGGGATCCTTGCCTCCCGAGGCGTACTCCTTCAGCTCCCTCTCCCTGCGCGAGGCCTCCGCCTGGGAGTACTGCTCCCACGCGCTGTCCGTGAGCATCATGGTCGTATTTGCCGCGTCGATGTGCGCCCGGGGAAGGTATCCCTTGCGCATCATCTTCCTTAAGTCCTCAAGGAGGTTCTTCTCCTTTCTGGAGAACTGGGCGGCCATCTCCTTAACGGAGAAATACTCCTTCTTTCCCAGCGCCCTAGCATATTCGTAGTAGCGCCGGACCAGGTTCATATCGCCGCGGCCGGAGACGATCAGCGCGATAGAGCCCCCGAGAAACATGGCGGAGAAGGCTGCGAGGCCCGCCGCACCGGCGATTCCGGTCCCAAGGACCGCGTGGAGTATGAGGCTCGCCACGGAGCCCGCAGCCATCGTGCCGCTGACCAGGGTGCCGGCCGCTCCGGTGACAATCTTACCGAGGCCGGTATTTCTGCTCGGCCTTGTCTGGAGAAAATAGGTCTCCGGCTGTGTGCCGGCGCTCCCGTCCGGACTGCCGCTCCTCTCCCTCGCCTGCCGCTGTCTCGCCCTCTCCCTTTCCTCGGCCTGCTTCGCCTTCCATTCCGCCGTGCGGTTGTAATCCCCGGCGGAATAGCGCCCCGAATTCGCGGAGCGGTAGTACCCCGAGGAGCTGTGGTAACCCCCCTCGCCGCTCTGGGTTCTTTCCCTGAACTTCCGGAAAAGCTCCTCCTGCCTCGCGGCCCTTTCCGCTGCCGCCTTTGCTTCCTGCTCGGCCGCCTCCCTGGTGACCGCAGCGCCGAAATCGCCGATTCGCCCGGCGATCCTGGAAGAAAGACCCGCGTAATTATTGTTGTCGATGGCGTCGGTGACATCCTTAAGGATGTCGCCTCCGACATTTACAAGATCCTGAAACTCCATAGCATATTCCCAAGTATCCGTGCGGTCCCAGCCTTAATGCGCAAAGCGTGAAAACTTATGAGACGGCGGGTGCCCGGACTAAACCAGGTGATTCTTTATCAGTCGTACCATCCGCCCCGGGTGAGCACGATCCTGGACAGCGCCAGAGGCACAATGTCCTGGCCGATGATCTGGGAAGCCCTGCGGAAATACTCATCCTGGTACGGCGTCCCCATCGCCCTGTAGAAATCATAGCCGAGCTTGTGCTCTCCGGAGAGGGTGACGAGGCCTTCCGCCAGGTTGGACTGCATTTCATGGGCATCGTCGGTGTGCCTGAAGAGAAGGAAGCCGTCGATATAGGGGTTGCTTATCGCCTTCAGGTAGCCGTAGACGATGGAAGCCGCCTGCTGCTCCTGACCGAAGCTGGAGGTGAAGCCGATCTCGGTCAGAATGACGCTCCTTACCATTCCCGCGGGATTGAGATACTCCGGCAGGGCAAGAAGATCCGTGATGAGGTGGAAGTTCTGCATGGTGATATAGGGAGTGCTGTAATCCGCGTTCACCAGTGCGGAGTATCCGCACCAGGCATAAGGGTCGTAAAGCGGGGCGTTATAGGGGTGCATGGAGAGTCCCCAGTCGATATTTCCCTCCCGGAGCATGTAGTAATT
>OMSM01000190.1 GCA_900313745.1 uncultured Lachnospiraceae bacterium | reverse complement strand
GGAACGGCCTTTTCCCAGAAGTCCCCCGCCGCCTTGTCTCCTCCGGTCTTGAAGATCCAGCGGTGAAGGTCGATGTGCCTGCCGCCTTCCATGAGGGTCCAGGCATGCGGCGCGGGGCCGTCCTGCACCTTCATCCCCGATGCCTCCAGCACGGACAGGGCCTCTTTAAAGCGCTCTTCCGGAACGGCGAGGTCGATGTCCGACATCTCCCTGACGACGCCCGGCGCATAATATGCCCTCATCGCCGCCCCTTTTAAGAGCATTACCGGGATCCCGGCCCTGACGAGCACCTTCAGTTTCGCTTCCAGAAACGGCTGGAAAAGGAGGTTCCTCACCCTGTAGGATCTGTAAATCCCCGTGATCCTCGGCCGGACCTTGTCCGGAATATAGAGGAAGCCCTTCCTCTCCCCAAGGAGACCCAGCATCAGCAGGTACTCGATCCTCTCCCTGTCGATATCCATGTCCCCTGCCATCGTCTCCATCTCCTCCCGGGTGTAGTCCCGGCCGGACACAAGGAGCCTTAAGAGCAGTTTTTCCCTTTCCTCAGTCATGGCTCAGGCTGCCCTCCTTTCCTTAACTGCGCGGGCGGCGCGCGACGCGGCAAAGTGCAGTCCGGCGGCCGATGCAGTGACCGCGGGAATATAGAGCGCAAGGAGAATCAGTTTACTCCCCGCCGTCTCCGGCCACGGCAGGAGATAGGGGAGGATGACCGCGCGGAACATGTCGTGGAGAAGGTACATTTCCAGGGAGATCGCCGAAAGCTTCGCCGCAGCGGATGCCAGTCGCGGCGCTGCCGCAGGCACGCCTTCCCTGTCCGGAGATCCGGGCGCGCTGCGCCTTAATCCCTCCGTAAGCGCCGGCAGGATGCTCCCGTCCTCCGCCGCCGCGGGCAGCGTGAGCATCGCCGTGAACACGCCGAAGGCGATCATGACAAGATAGGTGTAGTCCACCACGGTGTACCTGCACTGGGTCGCAAGGACGATAACAAGAATAAAGGAAAAACTTCCGAGCACCGGGAGCACCTTGAGACCCCTCTCCGTCAGCGCCCCGCCGACAGCGGAATATGCCGGGACACCTCCCGCCTCTCCGGAGTTAAGCCCGAAGGTCTCCCCGCCGAAGCGCTCCCGCAGAAGATGAATGTAAACGCCCAGCATCATCCCCGCGAACCCGCGCATCAGCATATAGCTGCGGAAGAAGTCCTCCACCGGAATCACCGCGTCCAGGGAGCCGTTGTGCCTGTACAGGTAGGCGTAGCAGGCGATGACAAGTAAGGGGCCGATCACCTTGAGGAAGAGCTCCTTCCGGTACCGGAGCATCGCGTAGATGAAATATCCCGCGACCAGCATCACCGAGAGGTACCAGGTGGTATTATTGACATAATTCCATCCGCGCCCGAGCCCGAAGCCCTGCATCAGGAGAAGCTCCGGCACGGAATCCAGGACATGGTAGGCAAAGTCCTCGAATGTCGGGCGCATCACCGGAATCAGGATGAGATAATAGACGACGAACATGATGACGTAGGCAGGATAGATTCCGCAGAACCTGCGGACGGTATAGGAGAGGGCGCTCTCCTTTGCTCCCTTTCTCAGGAAACGGTCATAGAGGAAATAGCCGGAGACCAGAAAAAAGAACTCCACGGCGATGTACCACCCGGTTACCTGGGGAAACAGGTGATAGGTGTCATCAAAGTGGAAGATCATGATCAGAAGGGTGAAGACAACCCGCCAGTAATCGATGCGGTTGACGGTTCGGGAATTTCTCTGGTCCATTGTGGTGCTCCGGCATATTACTATAATTCCTGCCACGGTATCGCTGTCAGTATATCATAGAAGTTCCTTCTCATCTTATCGAGCAGGGCACAAAATGCATATTTTCGCATCCCCGAAGGATCCGGAACCGTGTAAGGCGTGCCGGGCAGGCCATGCGCAATTAAAACAGAGGTATAAAATGATCAATACGGTAGTTTTCGATATGGACGGGACAATTCTGGACACCATTCCGGGGCTGAAGTACGCAATGACCGAAGCCCTGCGGAGGGCAGGATACAGAGCGGAGTTCACGGACGAACAGACGAAGGGCCTTTTCGGAAGCGGGGTAAACGCCGCCATCCGGCGTGCCCTCGCTTTAGTCGGGCAGTCCCCTGCCGGAACGGACGGCATTTCAGCTGCGGCGGGGCATTCCCCTGCCGGAACGGACAGCGCTGCGGCCGCGGTCCGCGGATCCGGACTTAAGGTCGGCGAAGCTTCAGAGGAAGAAATACTGCGCATTAAGAGTATCTACATGCCGATCTACGAGGCCTGCTGCGTCGACGGTTCGTTTCCCTACGAGGGAATCCCGGAGCTGCTTCGGGACCTGAAGGACGCCGGGTATAAGACCGCTGTGGTCTCCAACAAGCCCGACGCCGCAGTGAAGCCTCTCGCGGAGAAGTATTTCCCCGGCCTCTTCGACCTGGCCGTCGGAGAGAGGGAGGGAATCCGGAGGAAGCCGGCCCCGGACATGGTCCTGGAGGCATTAAGGCTCCTCGGCACAGATCCCTCGGAGGCGGTCTATGTCGGCGACTCGGAGGTGGATCTCGAGACGGCGGCGAACTCTTCCCTCCCCTGCATCGCCGTGGACTGGGGCTTCCGCAGCCGGGAGCACATCGAATCGCTGGGCGCGGGCCCCATCGTCTCCGCTCCGGCGGAAATCATGAGCCTGTTGGAATGATCCGGGTTATCCCCGGATCATTTTTTTGTACTGGCTCGGCGTGATGCCCTTCTCCTTGCGGAAGAGGCGCGTGAAGTAGGTCAGGTCCGGAATTCCGCAGGCCGCCGCGACCGCCTGGATCTGGAGATTCTGCGTATTGAGCAGGAAGATCGCCTGCTCTATCCTCCTTGAGGCGATGAACGAGGTCAGCGTCATGCCCACTTCCCTGCTGAAGAGCGCCGAAAGATAAGTTTTGTTCAGCTTCAGCTCCTCCGCGATGACGCTTAAGGACAGCTCGGGCTCGGAGAGGTGCTGGGTGATGAAGTTGACGACATCGGAGATCACCGGGGAGTAGTTCCCCGTGCTGTTGGAGCGCACCAGCATGCAGTATTTCCGGACCATCTCCCTGGCGACCTCCCTGTCCTCCCCGGGAGAGGTGATGCTCTCGATCCTCTGCGCCATTCTCCTGGACAGCTCGTCCAGGTAGACCGGGTGGACGCCCCCGCGCTGCGCCGCCTTCCTGCAGAGCGTCCCAAGAATAATCATGTAGTTCTTCCTGCTCCTCAGCGCCGAGGCCGCGCGGCTGTCCAGCGCCGCAAAAACCCTGTCGCCGCTTAAGTGCAGCGCGCCGTCGATGTCACCCCTGGAGATGCAGTCCATCATCTGCTCTTCAATCTCATATCGCTTCTCCAGCTCCCGGATGGTATTGTTGGTCACCTCCACCGAGGCCGCAGAGCTGTAATTTGTCCCCTCCTCCTTTCTCTGGGCAAGGTAGCGCAGGGAAAACTTCCCCGCCCCGTACAGTGCGTCGCCGATGCTCGCGGCGAAGGGCTCAAGCACGGTATCCTGGCTGACCACAGGGAGCGTGGAGTAATACTGGCTGAGGGCGGTAAAAAACATCTGCGGGATGGAAAGGCGGCTGATCATCTCCTGTATTCCCGCGGTGCTTGGCGGCACGGTGAGGTAGGGACCCGCGAAGAAAATCTCCTTCTCCGCGGTGCCGGGAACCGGGAAAAGCATGTAGTGGCAGTCATATTTGTCCACCGTGAAGTAGATGAAGTTCTTCGTAAAGAATCCGGGATCCATTCCCTTAAACTGCGATACGCTCTCCGACACGCGGTCATAAAGCATGTTCCTCAGTCCCAGGTCAAACCGGTCATCCAGCGGCTGGCCGTATCCGATAATCCTGTTGTTGATGTTTATCCTGCTGAAAAAGTCCGAGGCAAGCGAGAGAAAAGGGTTATCCATCCGTCCGTTCCCCTGAATGTGAGCTCTGAGATCCCGGCCGGATCCCTGTGCGGAGCCAGCCAGGATCAGTATTATTTTTATCAATACTAGTATAAATTTAATATTACTCTGCTGTTTATAAATTTTCTACGATAAATCCCAAATATTGTTGTGGTCATCTCCCCGAATCACCGCTACTATGAACACAGTATCCAGACAGGTGTCTGTGGAGGCATCCATGGAAATATCCATGAAGACGTCCATGCGCTCCTGTCATCAGTTTTTCTCCTGAGGGGCCCGGCCGGGCACATGTTCCGGGGCCGGGAAAGCAATTTACAGAAAGGGGCAGTAATGAGCGACAACAAGTACGATGTCGGCAACGGCATCCACCGCGTTCCGCTGTGGCGCATCTATGGCTACGTGCTGAACAACACCGCAACCAACCTTTATCTCTTCATGATGAACTTCATCGCCTACTTCATCACCGGCTGGGTCGGCCTGGGTGTCGTGCTGGCGGGAAGCTTCTCCATGATCATGCGTATCTGGGACGGCGTGACCGATCCCTTCATCGGCTACATCGTCGACAAGACCGACGGCAAATTCGGCAAGAACCGCCCGTTCATGGTGATCGGAAACCTGATCCTCATGGGCTGCAGCGCACTGATGTTCTTCGTCGTCCCAAAGATGCCGGAAGGCCCGGGCAGAATCATCGCCTTCGTCCTGATCAACGCGCTCTACTACATCGGCTACACCTTCCAGTGCGTCGTCACGAAGTCCGCACAGAGCTGCGTCACCAACGATCCCAAGCAGCGCCCGCTGTTCGCCGTTTTTGACGCGATCAACAACATGATCCTCTTCACCGGCGGCCAGGTCCTGGTCTCCAGCTACCTCGCCCCGAAGTATCAGGGCTTCACCACAAGCCTCGGCCTCTATCATGAGTTCTGGGTGATCTGCGCCGTTACCTCCGCCATCTTCACGGCCATCGCCGTCATCTCCATCTGGCCCAAGGATCAGACGAAGTACTACGGCACCGGCAAGCCCCAGATGGTCACCTTCAAGGACTACTTCGAGGTCATCAAGAACAACAAGGCCATCCAGATGCTGGTGGTCTCCGCTTCCACCGACAAGCTCGGAAGCGCCGCAAGGACCTCCACCGTCACCCTGATCATGTACGCCATCGTCGTCGGCAACTATGCCCTCTCCGGCGGCTTCCAGATCTACACCACCATCGGCAACGTCATCTTCATCATCCTGGGCATCGGCGTCATCGCGACCCGCTTCGGCCAGAGGAAGGCCATGGTTCTCTCCAGCTGGATCGCCCTCGCCGGCAACGTGCTGCTGATGCTGCTCTGGGCCTTCGGTGATCCCACCAGCCTCAACCTTCCCGGCTATGAAGGCTTCCACGGCTTCACCTTCTTCACTATCGCACTGTTCGTCCTGACCGTGGTCACCGGCGGCTTCCAGCAGGTCGCCTCCAACATCGTCATCCCGATGACCGCGGACTGCGCCGACTTCGAGACCTACCGCTCCGGCAGGTACGTCCCCGGTCTCATGGGCACGCTGTTCAGCTTCATCGACAAACTGGTCTCCTCCCTTGCGCCGTTCATCGCGAGCCTCTGCCTCGCCGCCATCGGCTTCAAGGAGAAGATGCCCGACCTGGACACCCCCTACACGCCTCAGCTTAAGACCGTCGGAATCTTCTTAATGTACGGTCTCGTGACCATCGGCCTGATCTTCAACGTCATCGCGATGAAGTTCTACCCGCTGACCGCCGAGAAGATGGATGAGGTCCGCGAAAAGATCGCTTCCATCAAGGCGGAGTACTCCAAGGCGGAGTAAACTGTCTTTAAAAGTTACACCTGCTTCCGGGCGGCGGACTGCGCTTATCTTAATCCGCTCCGCCGCCCGGCTGCGGTTCACCCGGATCATTTCTTAGCGCTGCTGGTTTCCCTGCGGCGGGGAGGACTCCAATGGCAACAGGAACAGGCCCCAGGCCCGAAAAGGCGAAGAAAACCGAGACACCCCTGAACACGGAACAGGTGAAGGAACTGGTCGCCCTGGAGGGCGAGCTGAAGGACTTAAAGGAGCAGCACGGCATTCAGGAGAAGGGGCCGCTCTGGCAGCGCCTGATCCAGGCCTGGTACGACTTTAAGGAGAGCCACACCACGCTGAATCCGGTTAAGAGGAAAACCTACCTCTGGCTCTGCCTGCTCTCGGTGGCCGGAATAAACCAGTTCTACGCAAGGCACTGGGTAAAGGGCCTGATCTACCTTGCGCTGTCCTGGACCGGAATCTCCATCGCGATGGGCTTCATCGACTGGATGATTGCCGTCCCGAAGAAGCCGGACGACAACGGCATGATCCTGATGTAATGACTTAATCCCCGGACCGGTGCCCTGCGCCGTTTCCGGAAACGGAGGACAAATCCATGCTCTACCCAGTAATGACCTCCGCCCGTCTCGTGAGCGACCTCTCCGGGATCTGGGCGTTCAAAACAGACGACGGAACGGGTTTTGACGCGAAGTGGTACGAAAAGCCCCTGGACGGCGCGATGACCATGCCGGTTCCTGCGTCCTACAACGACATCAAGGAGGGAATATCCTTCCGCGACCACTACGGCTGGGTCTTCTACCAGAGAAGCATCTCCGTCCCGGCCTTCGTCCGCGAAAAGGAGCGCGTAGTACTGCGCTGCGACGCGGTTACCCATCACGCAGTTATTTACCTGAACGGCGAGAAGATCTGCGAGCACTTCGGCGGCTTCCTTCCCTTCGAGGCGGAGATCGGGGACAAGCTTCATGACGGGGACAACCTTCTCACCATCGCCGTGGACAACGTGATCGACTACACCACCCTTCCCGTGGGCGGCGAAACCGGCATGATGAGCGGCATGTCCCTGGGCGGCGCCTCCATGCCCGGCAAAAAGAAGCAGAACAACCCGAACTTCGACTTCTTCAACTACTGCGGCATCACCCGCCCGGTCCG
>OMSM01000120.1 GCA_900313745.1 uncultured Lachnospiraceae bacterium | reverse complement strand
GTCCCCAGGCGGCACCGGACAAGCACAGCGCTTTCAATGGCCATATCAGAACGGCATCGGGCTTAAGCGGATCCGGATCAGCTGTCCGCCGATCACATACTGGTCGAAATTCGTCTCATCCCCGTTCCTTCGGAAATCCGCCACAAACTTTCCGTTCTCGAAATGCCCCTCCTCCACGCTGACGAAATTCAGCTGTGAGGCAGCTCTTGTCGCGAGTCTCGTATAGCTCTTCTCGTCATCCGGCGCCGGCCTTCTGACAAAACTGATCCCGACGCCGGTTCCGGCCAGATAGAATTCTCTCTCCCCGGTCTGCACCAGAATCGCCCTGCCCCTGGACTTCTCACTCTGTGCCGTCAGGGCGTCACGAACCCAGGGAAGTGAGCTTGTGCCGTCAGGGGTGCGCGTTTCCTCCCTGGCGGAAGTTTTTCCTTCTGCCGCAGGAACTGCTTCCTGTCCGAAAGGCTTCCTGAATCCGTACATTGCCGGCTCCGAGCCCTTGTACATCGCACCGTTTCTAAGGAACCTCGCCTCCACGTGGTAATCCCTGAGCCGGATGTACTGCGACTGCGCGAACTCCTCCTCCACAATCGCGTGGATCCTGCCCGTTCCGCGGTACTGAACAAGAAGCGGGGAGAGCGCGGAAAGCGTGCGCAGCGAGACCGCGACCTCCCGGGAGGCCTCCGCAACACTGCCGTCCGCGTCAAGCATGTGTTCCGCTCCGAAGCAGCAGATTCCGGTCGCCCCGTAGCGCGCGGCAGCATAGATCATGTTGATCGCGTTGGCCTCCCCGCGGTTGGGGGATTCCGGAATGAACAGCGGATTGTCCCTGCGGCTGTAGCCGGCGCATACCCTGGTGTAGGTGCTGTAATTCTGCAGGTAGATATCCGGGCCGATGAGATCGATGTCCGGAGCTGCTGCCTTCCAGATATCCAGGACACGGGTAACCGCCGCTCCGGCGTTGTAGCAGAGGCCCGGCTCCTCAAAGCCGTTCTCGCCGATCATGACGTTGATGATAAGCGGCAGCTTGTACACTGCCTTTCCCGCCGCGGCAATGCTCTGGATAAACCTGGCGGTATGCCACGCCGAGAAAGCCTCATGGGCGTGGCGCCCGAACTTAAGCCTCCACGGTGAGCATCCCGCGGCAGCCTCTTCCTGCTCCGAAACTGCGTCAATACTCTGCGCGACAGTGTCCTCCTCCGCCTCGGACACGTTCTCCGGAGCGGATATGATCACCGCCTGGTCGAAGCCGTCATCCTCAAGCCGGATCCCGGAAAGCACCTCCGGCACCGGTCCTGCCATGTATTCCGCGACGACTTCGGGAGAATAGTCCATGTCCGTCGCGGAGTATCCCATCTCATTCTCGACCTGGACTGCGATCACCGTCCGCTGTCTCTCGTCGTAATCCTTCAGGAAACCCATCAGATGAGCAAAAGCATTGCTGTCCCTCTCCAGCACCGCTTCGCAGTGCGGGCTTAAGGACATGACCGGCGTTCCGTCGGGACCAAGAGCCAGCCGGTAGGTCCCCGGGTCGTTCTTCATGTATTCCGGAATGTAGTTCGGGTGCCCGTTCTTGCTTGTTCCGAACCAGAGCAGGATAAGTTTTAAGCCTGCTTCTCTCGCGCCGTCCACCGCATCCTTCACATGGTCATAGCAGAACTCGTCCTTCTCCGGCTCCAGGAGAAACCAGTACACCGGCGTCTCTATGGTATTGCCCCCGCAGGCCTTCACCGCCTCGAGTGCCTTCCTGTAAAGAATGGTCCCCGTGGAGGAATTATTAGCCTGCAGGCCGACCGGCATGAACGCCTCGCCGCGCTCATCCGTAAGATAACCGTTCTTCAGTAATGATGCCATGACTGCCGTCTCCTTCCTTTCCTCAGTGCTCCGGTCCGCCGGCACTTAAGTCCGCCGGCACCGGCACAACAAACAATTTCTGGTTCTCCGCCTCCACCGAGAACGCAGCGGAGAGGATCTCCTCCTCTTTCCATTCCTCCTGCAGGGTGACCGCAATCGTCCTCGTCTCCCCGGCATCCATGTCGAAGTAGTTGTCGCTGTACTTCTCCCTGCTGTTTATTATATTCACGCGCACCGTCCGCGCGAACCGGGCCGTATGAAGCGTCATCCGGACAAGGTGCCCTATCCTTATGCAGCGCGGCACCTCCAGCCCCGCTTCAGGAAGGTGCAGAGTGTCATTGTCATTAAGGTCCACGAAATAATAGCGGTTCACACAGCTGATAATACCGCCGCCGATCCGAAGATCCGCCTTCAGCACCATCTCCTCCGGCCGTCCGTACTTAAGAAGGGTGCTCCTGTTTAGAGTCATAAGCTCCGACGCCGCATCCGTTCCGACGGCCGCTCCGTCCCTCGTCTCCTCATACAGAACCTGCCCCCGGAAATCCGTGAGGCGGACAGCCAGCTCGCCGATGAGAGGTACCCTGAGCTCATTTACCGCCATGACATGTATCCTGTCCCCGTCCCGGTCCTCGACGAAGGCGGCGAGCACGTCCGCGTACGCCCGTCTCGTCACATAATAGGTCATCCGGGGATTGCCGTACATATCCACCGCGCACATTTGGGAGGGAAACAGATAGTCCTCGGGATTGTCCGCGGCAGGATCGTTGAACTTCCAGTACAGCGTCCCCCCGCAGATCCCCTTAAGGCTTCGGAAATACTCAATCCAGTACTTCAGCGCCATGGCATTGAAGAGCTGGGAGTAATAGACCGCGCCGTCCGTGTCCCCCTCCGAGAGGTGCCTTGCCGCCATGGGAATGTGCGACTTCAGCTCCTCCCCTCCGCGTATCGGCTCCCTGCGGTAATTAAAGCGGTAAAAACTCTCCCTCTCCGGGAATCCGATGAATCCGAATTCGCTCACAAACCTTGGGCGGATTCCGAGTATTCTTTTGTAGTACTGCCGGCCGTAGTCGCGGTTTGCCCTGACCCCCGGGTCCGCCTGCATGATGTATATATGCTGGTCGCCCTGGTACGGCGAGGAAGGATTGTCCCCGCCCTTTCTCTCCGGATGCGGGCTCGTCGGGGACGAGGCCAGATAATATCTTCCGGGATCCAGGGAGGCGCAGACGCCGCGCAGCAGCTCATTTCCGATGATCTCGCGGTCAAATTCGTAATCCCTTCCCGCCCACTGGTGCGCCTGGGCCACCTCGTTGTCCCCGGACCAGATCGCGAGGCAGGC
>OMSM01000013.1 GCA_900313745.1 uncultured Lachnospiraceae bacterium | reverse complement strand
TGGAAGTCAGAGGACATCTTTACCAAAAACGGCAGGCCGAGAGCGCTCCGGATCTCGGTCGGGAGTCCGTACAGCACGACGAACTGGGCTTTGATCTATCCGGAGACGGATTATGAAGGCAAAACTTTCTACGCTCTGCCCGGAGAACTGACCGTCGACGATTCGGGAAAACTGTACCTGGTGATCCTTGACGCCATGGCCGGTACGAAGTATGAGGATACCTGCATCTCCGGGGTGAAGTTCTGGGGTATGGAAGGAGCCCGGGAGGAGAGCGGCGCGGAAAACACCGCGGGGAATGGCACAGAGGATTCCAGCGGGAACGGCGCGGATGACGCGGCAGGGAATGACTCCGGGAACAGCGCAGACAGTTCTGCGGGGGATCAATCCGGGAGCATCGCAGGCAGTGCGGAATCGAATAGCGCGGAAACCGCGGGGAGCGCCGCACAGGCCCTGCCGCGGGATCACGCGGAGATGATCAAATATATCCGCGGCAACTACTACTATACGCAGGAGCACCTTGCCGACTATACCACGGATAACGGGCGTCTGATCTTCTATCAGTCCTACGGAATCGATCTTGGGGATGCAGGGTTCAATAACCTGGCGTACAGCATGACCTCCTACAATAAGGGGGAAACGGTGGTCAAGCTGGCCGAGAACCATCGGAACGATCCGGATTCGAAGCTGACCATGGCGGAAGCCTTCTTCCTGAATCCGGACTACGACGCGGAGAGGGAGTACGGCAATCCGATTCACGCCCTGCTGTTCATCTATGCCCTGGGGAAGGACAGCAAAGAGTACCGGTACTATTTCCGGGATGGCTACGTCATCCGGTATATTGATCCGGAGCACGTCACGCACGATTATGAAGAAGGCATACTCATTGACGACTACGCGCTGGATCATGATCCGGACGGGATCTTCGAGGCGGCATGCATTGTCCCGCTCATGCTGTCCGAGCATTATTACTACGTCAAAAGCGGGATGATCGAAAGATAGAGGGAGGGATACACGGTATCCGCTGCCCCGGCCGTTTACCGGCCTTTCCGGCAGGATAACCGGCGTTTCCGCTCTCTGAAATCCCTGCTCTTCCAAATGCATTTCGCTCTAAGGCCGGCCGCACATGGCCGGCCTTAACTTTATCTATTTCAGCCGTTACAAAGTCCGGAAAAAAACTGAACAAAAATCCAAAATAGTACTTGACGCGATATATCGGCGGATGATATATTCTAATCACGATATAACGCGAGACGATATATCAGCAACCGAAACAACCGCACGGCGCGCACGGCAAAGCACCGCCGCGCCGGCGCCTGCAGGACAGCAGCAGAAGCAGCAACAGCAGAAGCAACAGAAGTATCAGGAGCGACGACGGATATGAACAAGACGATCACGGAGAAAGATCTCCCGCTGACAGAAGCGGTATTCTACATCTTACTGGCGCTGAGGCATCCCAATCACGGGTACGGCATCATCCAGGAGGTGGAGGAGATGACAGGCGGAAGAGTCGTCCTCGGAGCCGGAACACTCTACGGAGCGATACAGACCCTGGAGAAGAAGAACTGGATCAGCATCTACAGCGAAGAGGCGGGCTCGAGGAAGAAGAAGGAATACCTGATCACCGACAGCGGACGCGAGGTGTTCCAGGCAGAGAGAAAGAGGATCTCGGAGCTTACGGAAAACGCGAAGAAGATGGATGAAACCTTGTAGAGTCAGGTGATCCGCAGCAGCGAAAGGGGCAGGAAACGCCCCGGACAAACCCCGGAGGAGGCTTGGAAATGAAGAAGTTTGTACTGTATTTTGACAAGGATAAAGAGACGGAATGGCTCAACAAGATGGCTCAGGACGGCTGGGCAATGACGGATTTCTTTGCGGGAGTATACACCTTTGAGCCCTGTGAAAAAGGCGAGTGGCAGTACCAGATCGATATCGGGAACGGGTTCTTCAGCGTAAAGAAGGAATACTCCGACTTCATGCAGGAGATGGGCATAGAGATCGTCCGGTGCTGGGGCCCCTGGGTGATC
>OMSM01000292.1 GCA_900313745.1 uncultured Lachnospiraceae bacterium | reverse complement strand
CTTCTGGTTCGCCTTTGACGTGATGCACCGGCTCCGGATTCATCGGAAGGATGTGGCAAAGGAAATCAGGATACTCGCAAAACACGGGAAAAACCATAAAACCTGAAAGGAAGGAGGAGTGCCATGAGAATCATCATTACCAACCACGGCCGGAAGCTTGAGGAGAGGCCCATCGCCCCGGCGGCGGGGCCCGCTCCCCGCGGACCGGTTATCGCCCTGACAGACAGGGAGGACCAGGAGATGCTGGGATTCGGCGCCGCGCTCACGGATTCTGCATGCGTCATGCTGAACCGCATGGATCCGGAGGAGAGAGACGCGCTGCTTGACGAGGTCTATTCGCCGGAGAAGGGGAATTTCTCCGTGGCGAGGATCTGCGTCGGCTCATCGGATTACGCGGAGTACGTCTATGATTTCGCTCCGGTGAAGGACGACATGGAGATGGAGCACTTCGACGCCTCCCATGACGACATCAACATTCTGCCCGTCCTGAGGAAGGTGAGGGAGATCAATCCCGACCTGTATATCTTCTCCTCGCCCTGGTCGCCGCCCGGATGGATGAAGACCTCCAGGCAGATGCAGGGCGGCTGGATGAGGGACAAATATGTGGAGGCCTACGCGCTCTACTACCTGAAGTTCCTCCAGCACTACCTGAGGGCAGGCGTCAGGATCAACGCCCTCACCCCGCAGAACGAGTCGGAGACCGACCAGACCAGCAGGATGCCCGCCTGCTACTGGCATCCGGATATTGAGATGCATTTTGCGAAGGTTATGCGCAGGCTCCTCGATGAGAACGAGTTCGCCGACGTGAAGATCTGGCTCATGGATCACAATTTCCTGATGTGGCACCGGGTTGTGTACGAAATGGACGATCCGGAGACAAAACAGGCGGCTGCCGGCGTGGCCTGGCACCCCTACGAGGGACATCCCGAGCAGATCAGCCAGTTCCGCGCGCTTCATCCGGAGTGCGAGAACCACTGGACCGAGGGCGGCACCATCCCCGGCACCTACGATTTCAGGAATCCCGGCAGATTTGACCGGCGCTGGGCGGCCTACGGCGAGAGCTTCTGTGAGGCGATAAACAACGGCGTGCAGTCCATCACCGTCTGGAATCTGGCGCTGGATGAGGAGGGGCATCCCTGCACCGGACCCTTCGAGTGCCGCGGAACGATCGAGATCAGCCGCGACGGGAAGCGTGTGCGGCGCTCTCAGGAGTATGATTCCCTGCTTCACCTCACCAAATATGTCAAGCGCGGCGCGAGAAGAATCCTTCTTGAAGAGGAGGCGCTTCCGAAGAATTTCGCTGCGGCGGCTTTCCGCAACCCGGACGGGACAAAGGTGGTCCTCATCTCCAACAGCGAGGACTTCGACAGCGGACTGAACCTTAAGGTGGACGGACAGGTAATCCCGCTCTGGATCCTCCGCCAGTCCATCAACACCGTCGTTCTTGACTGACGGTACCGATTCAGCACACGAAAGGGGGAAGTATCAATAATGATCAAAGGAGTGAATTTCGGCAACTGGCTGGTCCTCGAGAAGTGGATGTTCCCGGAGCTTTTCGCGGGGACGGACGCGGAAGATGAGACCTACCTCGGAAAGGCGCTCAGCCCGCAAAGCCTTCATGAGAGGCTCGCTCTGCACCGCGAGGAATACATCCGCGAGCGCGACTTCATGTATCTTAAGAACCACGGGATCAATACCATCCGCATCCCTGTGCCGTGGTTCATCTTCGAGGATGCCTCCATGGACATCTTCGGGCCATACGTCGGAGGGATCGAATACCTCGACCGCGCCTTCGACTGGGCGGAAAAGTACGGGCTGAAGATTCTGATCGACCAGCACACCGCGCCGGGCTCCCAGAACGGTTTTGACAACGGAGGCATCTGCGGGATCTGTGTCTGGGCGAAGACCCCGGCTTATGTGGAACAGACGCTGGTTACTCTCGAGAAGCTCGCGGAGCGCTACGGCGACCGTGAGGGGCTCTACGGGATTCAGATCTTGAACGAGCCTATAAGCCCGGAAATGTTTACGATGATCCAGCAGCGCTACATCCCTGTCGACAAGGATTACGCCGCGGTCTCCGCGGCACCCTCGCATGATTTCCTCGTCGGGTTCTATCAGGATGCCTACCGGAGGATGCGCAGATATCTCCCCGAGGACAAGGCGGTGGTGTTCCACGACAATTTCCAGCTCAAGGCCTGGAAGGAGTTCATGCGCGGAAGCGAGTGGAAGAATGTGGTGCTGGATACCCACCAGTATCTCGGCTTCATGCCCGACCTCAGGGATAAGCCGGTATCCGAGGCCGGAGCGGTCATCGAGCGCATCGGAGCGGATCTTAAGGAAATGCGGGAGTACTTCCCCATTGTCGTGGGTGAGTGGTG
>OMSM01000014.1 GCA_900313745.1 uncultured Lachnospiraceae bacterium | reverse complement strand
CTGACGCCGTTCAAGATTATTTCTCAACCAGCGTGCCGCGGAAGATCTTGCAGTCGTGCGCGTCCACCTTGGTGGAGAGACGGCCGGTCAGAACGCCGGTGTCCTCGCCGGTGAAGATGTCGCGGAACCGGAAGCCGTAGCCGGAAGCCACGGTCAGGCCCAGATCGTAGAATTCCACGGTATCGCCGCCCCAGGTGTCGCTGCGGTCGGTGAAGTTGAAGAACGCCACCACGTACTCGTTGTTGGCCAGGTGCTTGAAGAAGACCGGCCGGTCGCCGCCGTTCACCATCATGGGAGGTCTGGCCTCGGGATCCTGGTTGATGGAGATGAGTTCCTTGTTCTTCAGAAGGTCGAGGTTGAAGTCGTCCATCTTGGAGAGGTCGCCGCCGATCATCAGCGGGGACTGGAACAGGCACCAGAGGGCGAAGTGCGTCCGGTATTCGATGTCGGTGCAGCCGCCGTTGGCCACGTTGCCGCTGCCGTGCATGCCGCAGATCAGCATGTCGATGTCGTTGTAGCAGCCGGGGCCGGAATAGGCGATCTTGTCCACCTGGCTCATGGCGATGTTCTTGAAGGACTGGAAGGAGTCGTTGATGTCGCCGGTGGAACGGTACATGTGCGCGCCGGTGGAACGGATCCACTTCTCGACCTCGTCGGAGCCCCAGTTGCAGGCGGAGAACAGGATCTCGCGTCCGGAGGCCTTCAGGGCCATGCTCATTCTGTTGTAGAGGATGGGACCGTTGGCGAGACGGGGCTTGAAGCAGAAGTCGTATTTCAGAAAGTCCACGCCCCACTCCGCGAAGGTCTTGGCGTCGATGAACTCATAGTCGAAGGAGCCCGGGAAGCCCGCGCAGGTTCTGGTTCCGGCGCAGGAGTACATACCAAACTTCAGGCCCTTGGAATGGACGTAGTCCGCCAGCGCCTTCATGCCGGAGGGGAACTTCTCCGGGTTGGGGACGATGCGGCCTTCCTCGTTGCGCTCTCTCAGGGACCAGCAGTCGTCGATGACCACGTACTCGTAGCCGGCGTCCTTCAGTCCCTTTTCCACGATGGCATCCGCCGTGTCGCGCACCACCTGCTCGTTGATCGCACCGCCGAACGTATTCCAGGAATTCCAGCCCATCGGGGGTCTCTGTGCCAACATAATGAATCTCCTTTGTTTGTTTGAAATGGGGGAGTCTTTCCGCAAAACAGCGGATTTTACGGTAACATGATACACTTTTTTGTCCGAAATGTCAATAGACCTTGCGAAATTCCTTGAAGCTGCGGCGAAAAGCTTTGTTTTTAAAGGGTTTCAGAGATCTCCACTTTGCTCTACATCCGCATAACTCGGCGTATTTTACCAGGATTTTTTGGTAAATTTTTGGTAAAAATCCGAGCCATATCCGCTTCACTCGGCAGCTTCCAGCAGAGAGATGGCCTCCGCTCTTCCCTCTCCGGTCGATGCCGCGTAGACGTCCAGGGTCATGAGGACGGATTTATGGCCCGCGATGTACTGGACGGCCTTGACATTGGCTCCGGATTCCACAAGGCGAGTGATAAAAACATGCCGTATGGAATGGCAGCTGAAGTGCGGGATCAGGACAGGTTCCCGGTTCTCCTCCGCCGCCTTATTTTCTTCCTGCCTATTCCAGACCTTCCGGATACAGTCGATGGCGTGGTCAGGCTCTCCCTTCTGATACAGGCCGCCCGAGCTTTTCCAGAAGATGAAGCCTACAACATCGTCTATCCGGGTGGGACAGAATCCCGACAAAGCCTGCCGGGCATATTCAGCCTGGAGCGCCTCCCGGACGGCAGCCGTCATGTGGATCTCGCGGTTTCCTGCTTCTGTTTTGGGCGGATGTACGATGAAACGGCACCGCTCCCCGCCGGCCTTCCCGTAGGAAAGAGTACGGTTGACATGAAGGACGCCCTGCCTGAAATCCACGTCAGACCATGTCAGACCGCACAGCTCCCCGATCCGGAGCCCTGTTCCGAACAGCACCGTGAACATGACGCGCCACCGGGCAAAGCGTTCCGTTTCCATAAGCGTATCCATGAACGCCTTTTCCTGCTCCCGCGTCAAAACAAGAGCGCGGTCCGATTTCGGCTTGCTGTCCGCCTGTTTCTTCAGTTCTGTAAGAACACCCTTCACGGGATTGTGCAGGATGAAGCCGTCCCGCACTGCCAGGGCGAACACGCTGTGAAGAAGTGAGTTGAGAGGCCCGAGGGAGGTGACCGCCAGTCCTCGTTCACGGAGGAGTTTGAGATACAGGCGCTTCACATCCGAGTATTTCACCTCTCCGACTGCTTTCCGCCCGATGGAATCTCTGGCCAGGCTGTTCCAGACACCGTAATAAGCTGACCTTGTTGTATCCCGGATCAGGTAAGAAAGCTCCATATGCCGCTCAAACAGTTCGTTCACCGTCACACTCTTTGCTGATACCGCGTCGATCCCCAGGGCTATTTTATCATGGATCTCCTTCTTCATTTCGCGAAGAGACATTTCCTTCTTTTTCCCAGCCGGCGCGCTGTCCGTCTCCGTCAGCCGCCAGGAGTAGACTGACCGCGTCTCGCCCGAATAGCTGTCCTTCCATCGGAATTCATATCTGCCGTCTGGTCTCTGATACTCACCGTCCTTAAGAGCTCTTCCTTTTTTATCTTTCCTGTGATTCATGAATTCTCCTTCCCGGGAGAATCCGGCACAAGTATAGTATACCACACCGGACTCTCCTTTTCAATACATTGCAGATATTTTTTATCAAATTCTGTGAATCACAGGTTATTTACACCACG
>OMSM01000117.1 GCA_900313745.1 uncultured Lachnospiraceae bacterium | reverse complement strand
GGGAATCCGCCTCGAGGGGGAGGCGGTGAGGAGCCTCACGATGACCTTCCTGGAGATGTGGAACGCGGTAAAGGAGACCGACAACGCGGAGGACGACACAAGTTTTGGCAAATATCTGCCGAAAATTACGTCGGATAAAAAGGGAAAGAACGTGTCAGGACAAGCCGCGGCGGGCGTAAGCGCCGCGGAAGACGCACAGGCGGGCGGAGCGGTAATCCCCTACGCGGATTCCCCCATGGACAACATCCACGTCGGGGAGGACGTTTACATCAGCATCATTGAGAACGCGAAGGATTACGTCTGGTTCATGACGCCGTACCTCATTATCACGGACGAGATGATCCACGCGATGACGCTCGCGGCGAGACGGGGTGTGGATGTGCGCGTCATAACGCCGGGAATTCCGGACAAGAAGATTATTTACGGCGTTACGAGGTCCTACTACAATCCGCTCGCCGAGTACGGCGTCCGTATCTACGAGTGGACGCCGGGCTTCTGCCACGCGAAGATGTGCGTCTCGGACGACAAGGTTTCCACCTGCGGAACCATCAATCTTGACTACCGGAGCCTCTACCACCACTTTGAGAACGGCTGCCTTCTCTATAACTGCAGGGCGGTGCTGGATACCAGGGAGGACTTCTCGCGGACGTTCGCGCAGTGCCGCGAGGTAACGGAGCAGTACGCCTCCGGCCGGGGCGCCCTGCTGAGATTGGGACAACTGGTCTTAAGACTGTTTGCGGCACTGATGTAAGCCCTGACGGCTTCTTGCCGAAGCTTTCGCGGCGGATTAACGGATTGTTAAGGAGGACTGCACAATGTACCAATGGAAGAGATCACTGGCGCTTGTTCTGATCCTGATGCTTGCGCTCACCGGCTGTTCATCGAAGGCAAAAAAGATCACCCAGACCTCCGTTGCGGGAGGGACGCAGACCGTCATCGAACAGGAGGACGGAACTGTCACGACGATCTTCACTCCCAGGGAGGACAGCACCGGGAATTCCGGCGGAAACAGCGCCCCGGAGATGAATCTTCCCGAAGAGATCGTGATCGGGGACGAAGGGTACCGCACGAAAATCCCGGAATTCTGCTCCTCATACTTCGACGAGGAGGAGAAGGGGCTCTACATTTACGTCGGTCTTGAGGACAGGGACACGGCGATCCCCTATATCTACCTCGTGCGGATGAAGAACGACACGAGGACGCCGGAGGAGTACCTGGAGAAGCAGAACACGCCGTTCATGAGACAGACCTACGGGGACAGGCTTGTTTATTCCGGCGGCGTCTCCTATTACCAGTACGGCCCTCTTACCGTCGCGGGCGTGGTCTACCGCTATCTTTACGACGGGAAGACGGTGGAGAACCTCCGGCTCATCCAGCGCTACGGAAACGACCTCATCAGCTATTCCGTGAAGTACTGGGAGGGGGATGCGGACAAAACTCTTGAGGCCCTGGAGATGGTCATCGACAGCTTCCGGATTACGGATACCGGAAGCGCGGGAACGCAGGCAGGAGCCGGTTCCTCCGCGCCGGAGGGCACGAATTCCTCCCCTGCCGCCGGAAGCAGCTCGCAGACGGGCGGGAACGGCGGAAGCGCCGCGGTCACGGCCGGGGAGAAGGGCATCCGCGTCGTCGCGGCGGATTCGAGAAGCCTGCGCTGGCAGAAGTACCAGGATCCCTCGGGTTATTTCTCCATGGAGATTCCCGACGGATGGGCAGTGAAGGTGGGACTGATGTCCTGGAACTACAACATCGACCTCATCAGCTACGCGATCACGGCATATGATCCCAGGGTCCCGGAGAGGATGCTCTACTTCAACCTCAATACCACAAGCCTTCTTAAATCCGATACCGCGAAGCAGTGGTACGCGAAGAACTACGGGACGGATTCCCTCTTCGCCCAGATGCCGGTCATCAACACGCCGACGACGGAGGGATACTTCACGGATATGGCGCCGTATTACCGCTATTCCGGATTCCGGGTGCAGGAGAATGCAGGAAAGACCATCCTCGGAGGCGACCTTCTCTACGGAACCTGCACGTCTGCCGCGGGCAGGAAGATGTCGGGGCTGTTCAGCTGCCATATGACGGACCAGCTGGATTATCCGGTCCAGATCAACGCCTTCGACTACAGCAAGGGAACAGTGGACGCCGGATTCTACACTGCGTGGTGCGTCGTGATGGAAACCGCGCCGGAGGAGGATTTCGTGAACTACCAGCCGGTGCTTGACCACTGCCTCGGTTCCATCATGTTCACGGAGAAGTTCATGAGGGAGAGACAGGACCTGTGGAGCCAGATCATGGGGACCACGGCCTACATCATGAACAACGCGTCGGAGATCAGCAGCATGATCATGGATACATGGGACAACTCGTCCAGGAGCTATGATATCCTCTCCCAGAAGCGCTCGGATGCGACGCTGGGCTACGACAGGGTCTACGACACCGAGACAGGGGAGTATCTTAAGGCAGAGAGCGGATT
>OMSM01000069.1 GCA_900313745.1 uncultured Lachnospiraceae bacterium | reverse complement strand
CTTATCGCAGCCGGGAAACTGCATCCTTAGTTTCCCGGAGCGCGCCTCGCACAAAGAGCTCGGCATGGAGAGCAGAATCATGATTCAGAAGTTTGACATCAGGGACTACGGCGCGGTCTCCACGCCGGCACAAAATCCCGCGGATCCGGAGAAGATCTTTACGACAGGCCTTGAGGAGGCGCGGCGCATATACGAGGCAGGGAAGCAGGGCGCGCCCGCGGATTCCGGTCCTCTCTGTACGGAAGCAATTCAGGCGGCGATCGACGCCTGCCGTGATGCCGGAGGCGGTGAGGTGGTGATCCCCGAGGGGGTCTGGCTCACCGGGAGCATCCATCTTTACAGCAATATGACGCTTCATCTTAATACCGGGGCAAGACTGAAGGGGAGCACTGATCTTTCGGACTACACGAATTACGGATTCCCCACTACCCTGGGTTACGTGGATGACCCGGAGTACATCGAGCTCTGGCACCTTCCGCCGTACTACACCCACGCTCTGATCACTGCCTACGGGGCGCAGAACGTGTCAGTCACCGGCGATGAAGGCTCGGTGATCGACGGCTCGGACTGCTACGATCCCGACGGGGAGGAGCGCTTCCGCGGTCCCATGTGCATCCGGATAACGCGCTGCGAGAACATCTCGCTCTCCGGATACCGCGTCGAGAACTCCGCCAACTGGGCGCACCAGATTGATGACTGCGCGAACATAGATATCCGCGGTATCTCGATTGTCGCGGGGCACGACGGCATCGACGTCCACCACTGCGAGAATATCCGGATAAGGGACTGCGTCTTCCTGACCGGCGACGACTGCATCGCCGGCTACGACAACCGCAATCTCCTGGCAGAGGACTGCAGGCTCAACACCAGCTGTCAGTCGTTCAGAATGGGCGCGGTGAACATGCTCGTGCGCAGGTGCAGTTTTGACGGGCCCGGCAAATATGTGCACAGAGTTTCAGGCCGCCGCAACACGATCTACGCCTTCCTCTTCTACTCCCACAAGGCGGATCCGAAACAGGAGGAGAGCAGGAACTGGCGGATCGAGGACTGTACGTTTGAGGGAATAGACCAGCTTATCATGTATGATTTCCCCTGCGCGTGGGCGCAGCATGAGGTGGTTCCGCTCAAGGACGTGACTTTTGCGCGCTGTACTTTCCGGGGATTCCTCCACACCTCGGCATTTAAGAGCTGCGGCCCTCACGGAAAACTTGTCTTCGAGGCGTGCGATTTCGACGGGGCGATGCAGGATCCGGAGAAGCCGCTCGCGGAGGGAAATGAGAACACGGAGATAATTTACGGATAACAGGGGTATAGCCATGAAGCTTGCGGAAGCATTGCAGGAAAGAGCGGACTTAAACCGCAAAATCAGTGAACTCCGGCGGAGAATCACAAACAGCATACTTGTCCAGGAGGGCGAGGATCCGGCGGAGGAACCGAAGGAGCTGATCGCGGAACTGGACGAGGCGGTATCGCGCCTGGAGATCCTGATGGCGGCGATCAATCTCACCAACTGCAGGACGAAGGCCGGCGGGATGACGCTGACCGACATCATCGCAAGGAAGGACGCGCTGACGCTTAAGCTCTCCGCGTACAGGGATGCGGCGGAGACCGCCGGGCAGAGCACATACAGGGCGAGGGGAAGCGAGATCAGGGTGAAGGCGCTGGTGAAAGCCGCGGAGCTGCAGAAAAAGGCAGACGCGATGGCAAAGGAGATCAGGGAGCTCGACAACCTCCTCCAGGAGACCAACTGGAAGACAAAACTGATCGAAACGGCCAGGTAAGAAAAGGTATACGGTGCGGAGAGCGGCAAAAACTCGTCCGGCCGGCGGATAATCTTAAGACAGACGGTAGCTCCGCGGATGTGCATATCAAAGCTGACGGCAGCCAGCATATGCTGCCACCAATGGTATGCCCCGGGCAGGCAGAGGTCCGAATCCTCATTTTACAGTTAAGCCCGGACCGCGCACAAACGCATGGTCAGAATGTACGGCTTACTACCGGATATGAGCCGCGGAGCGAGGGCGGGACTGGGGACTTCTTATAAACAGCGGGGGAAAGGGACTGCTGTGCAGTGGAATTTGCGCGGATGCGCAGTTTTGGCATAAAGGAGATGTGGATGATTCCGGAAATGATCAGCAATCCCTCTTCGATGTTAAGCGGCAGCCTTCTGGGCTCCGTCGTCCTTCTAACGCTGACCGCCCTGGCAGGTTTTGTCTTCAGCCTTGTTTCGAAGGCAGTCTACACCATCCTCGGCGCGGTTTTCGGAAACCGGTTCGCCTTTATCTTCGCGAACGGGCTCGCCGTGCCGGGCGTCCTCCACCACGAGCTTTCGCACGCGATTGCGGCGCTCCTCACCGGGGCGCGCGTGAGAAGCTTCACCATCATTCCCAGGGACGGTGCGCTCGGCCAGGTGGGAATCGTTCCCCGCGGGTCAAAACTCATGCAGGGCCTCCAGCTTTCCTTCTCCGCCGTCGCACCGGTGCTGTTCGGCATCGGGACGCTGCTTCTGTCTCTTCAGTACATTCTGCCCTCCCTGAACGCGCCCTGGCAGCACATCCTGTTCTGGTACCTGATCGTCTGCCTCGTCCTTCACATGACGCTGAGCGGCGCGGACTGGAAGAATTTCCTGCGGGGAATTCTCGGAACATGGATTATTCTTTTTGCGGTGTGCTTCGTCCTGCAGCTCGCCGGCCTGGACTTCCTGGGCACGCTGAAATCCGTAATTCCGGCGCGGTAAGACAGAGCGGGAGCGTGCCCGAGCTGTTAGTGCGTGCTGTCAGTCTACAGCGATTCCTTTTGGCAGTTTATTATCAGATTTCCGCGCCAAACACCGAATCCGCGTACCGCACGGTTGCCATGGCATCCGGGGCGTAGTAATCTGCGCCTATGGCCGCGGCATATTCCTCCGTCATGACCGCGCCGCCCACGACGACCAGGGTGTCGGGCTTTACCTTCCGGAGAAGCTTTATCGTATCCTCCATGCTCACGACAGTGGTCGTCATCAGGGCGGAGAGTCCGACGAGCCGGATATTCTCCCGGACGGCGGTATCCGCGATCACCTCGGGGGGCACGTCCTTTCCCAGGTCAATCACCTCATAGCTGTAGTTCTCCAGCATCACCTTCACAATGTTTTTGCCGATATCATGAATATCGCCCTTTACCGTGGCAAGGATGATTCTGCCCTTCGGGGCGGAGGCGGACCCTGCCATGCTCTCCTTGATCTTCTCGAAGGCGGCTTTTGCCGCGTCCGCCGAGAGAAGGAGCTGAGGAAGGAAAACCGTGCCCTTCTCGAAGCCCCTGCCGACCTCGTCGAGCGCGGGGATGAGTGCGGCATTGATGAGATCCAGCGGCTCGAAATGGGAAAGAGCGGATTCCGTGATCTGTGCCGCCTGGTCCGCCAGGCCTCGCTTTACGCTCTCTGCGAGTGCCCGGGCAAGCTCCTCAGGGGAGGAGCCGGGGCCCGGAAGAGCGGGAGCAGAGCTGCCTCCGGCGGGCGAAGTCCGGGCCGGAGAGGCGCTGACGGCTGTCCCGGAAGAGGAGGCGGCAGGCATATTGGCGCAGGCGGCGATGTACTCCATGCAGTTTTCGTCCATGGAGAGCAGGGCGAGGGAGGATCTGTAGGCGTTCATCATCTCCGGGCTTAAGGGGTTCATGATCGCCGCGGAGAGCCCGCACTCCATTGCCATGCCGAGGAAGGCGGAGTTCACGAGCTCACGGCGGGGAAGGCCGAAGGAGATATTGGACACGCCGAGAATGGAGAGGCCGGAGGAACCTGCCTCCCCGGCATGCAGTTTTCTCAAGGTTTCCAGCGTCGTCAGTGCCGAGCGGCCGTCGGAAGAGACGGTGAGCGCGAGAGCATCAATGACGATGTCTTTGGCGGGAATGCCGTATTTCTCCGCAGCGGCATAGATCCTCCGCGCGACGGCGACACGGTCCTCCGCGGAGTCGGGGATGCCGTTCTCATCAAGAGCAAGGCCCACCAGGACGCCGCCGTATTTGGCCACGACGGGCATGACCTTTTCGATGCTCTCCGCCGTGCCGTTCACGGAGTTGACCATGGCCTTGCCGTTGTAGAGGCGGAGCGCGCGCTCAAGGGCTTCCGGGTCGGAGGTGTCGATCTGAAGGGGCAGGGGGGTGACAGCCTGGAGGCGGCTTACGACCTCGGCCATCATCGCCGGCTCATCGATTTCGGGGAGGCCGACGTTGACGTCAAGGATATCCGCACCGGCATTTTCCTGGGCGAGTCCCTCGTTAAGGATGTAGTCGATATTGCCTTCGCGAAGCGCCTGCTTGAAGGCCTTCTTTCCCGTGGGGTTAATCCGCTCGCCGATAATGACGGTGCGCTTTCCAAGTTCCACCGCGCGGGAGAAGGAGGTGACGAGGGTAATGCTCTTTTCTCCGGCAGGGCGGAAGGGCAGAGGACGCACCGCAGCGGCGAGAGCGCGGATATGGTCCGGAGTCGTGCCGCAGCAGCCGCCCATCACCTGGACGCCAAGTGCCGCGATATCGAGCATTGCCTGTGAAAACTCCTCCGGCCCCACGTCGTAGACCGTCGCCCCGTTCTCGTAACGGGGAAGGCCTGCGTTGGGATTGACGACGACGGGGACGGAAGCGATCTCGGTGAGGCGCTTCACGATGGGAAGGAGCTGGACCGGGCCGAGACCGCAGTTGACGCCCAGGGCGTCGACCTTCAGGCCCTCAAGCATTGCGGTGACAGAATCCACGGTGCCCCCGGTCAGGAGTTTTCCCCTGGAATCGAAGGTCACGGTGACGAGGACGGGCAGGCTGCAGGATTCTTTTGCGGCGAGGGCTGCGGCCTTGGCCTCGTAGCTGTCGCTCATGGTTTCGATGATGACGTAGTCGGCGCCGGCCTCCGCGCCGGTGCGGATGACCTCGGAGAAGAGCTCCACCGCGCGCTCGAAGGGCAGGTCGCCCATCGGCGCGAGCAGTTTTCCGGTAGGGCCGATGTCCAGCCCGATATAGGCGGGACGGCGGGCGGAGCCGTCATCAGAGGCGGATGCCGCGCCCGCAGGTTCTGCAGGCGAGGGAACACGTCCCGCGCGTTTCCTCGCCTCCGCGGCAAGCTCAACGCCCCGGCGCACCACCTCGCGGAGCTCGGCGGGATCGGTGTATTTCAGGGCATTCGCGCCGAAGGTATTCGTGGTGAGCATGTCCGCACCGGCCTCGAGATAGGCCGTGTGGACGGCAATGATATCCTCGGGACGGCTGACGTTCCAGCGCTCGGGAAGCTCGCCGCCCTTCAGGCCCCTGGCCTGGAGCAGGGAGCCCATTCCTCCGTCATTGATGAGAAGTTCACTGCCGAGTTTTGCGCGAAAGCTTGACATGGTGTATTCCTTTCTGGGGCAGGCCGGAGACAGGGGAGTTCCGGCAGCGGGACTATGGCCGGGCAGCACCGCCAGGGCGCTTCCGGAGCGTCAGTTTTTTCTGTAGGGGCAGTTTCCGGAAGCTGTGCAGGCGTCGCAGCCGGACACGCCGCAGCTGAGCGGCGTGTCGGCAATCCCGATCACCGCGGTGATGGATTTGGACGGGACCATCAGGAGGTTATCGGTCAGAGACACGCCGATGGCCCCGGGCATGTTCAGGATGCGGGAGAAATCTTTCTGGAAGAGAAGGGGAAAATCACCGTAGCCCGGGGAGAAGCGCGGCCTGCAGAAGCGCTTCTTCTCTCTCTCGTCCGCTATGATGGACTGATTAAGCTCCTCACAGTACTCCTCAGCCATCGCCGCGCCGGCGGCCTGCAGGATGGCGGCATCCAGCATGCCGCTGACTCCGGCACGCCGCACCAGCATATCCGGCCCGGGGCCGATGGTTACCGCCAGCAGGACGGCCTCGCTGCACCCTTTAAGATTCCTGCAGAGGTCACGGCTTTCGACAGTGAAGCCGTCTGCGGAGGAGGACAATCCGATCCGGACGGCACCCTCCGCGGGAAAGCTCACCGGAAAGGCCCGGAAGACACTGCGCCTGTCGGAGGCGTCCTCGAGGGCGCGGTAGTTCCGGCTGATCCGCTCTCTCACCGCATCGTCGGGGACAATGTTCCGGTAGCCCAGGTACCGGCAGATCCCGCGGTATACGGAGACAGGAATGCCGGGGGCCGTCCCGGGATCCGGGGCGTCTGAGGACAGGCCGGTAGTGCCGGTACAAGTGCTGCTCATTTCAGGATCTCCGAGAGATTGTTCATGATGCCCGCGGCGATCTCCGGCTTGTTCATGCTGTAGACGTGGATGTGGGTCACATTGTTGGCAATGAGGTCGATGATCTGCTCCGTGGCGTAGATGATTCCGGCCTGCTTCATCTGGGCGGGGCTGCTGCCGAAGCGGTCGACCATCATCCGCATCCTCTGGGGGACGGTGGAGCCGGAGAGCTTCACCGAGCGGGCGACCTGCTTCGGGTTCGTGATGGGCATGATGCCCGGAAGTACGGGCACGCTGATGCCGGCTTCGCGGATCCGGTAGAGGAAGTTGTAGAGCATGTTGTTGTCAAAGAACATCTGCGTAGTGAGGAAATCCACGCCTGCGTCGACTTTCTCCTTAAGGTGCCGTATGTCCTCCGAGGGGCGGTCGCACTCGACATGGCCCTCGGGATAGCAGGCGCCGCCGATGCACAGGTCGGGGGCGAGCTCCCGGATCTCGCGGATCAGCTCCGAGGCGTAGTGGTATTCGTAGGCAATGCGGCCTTCCTTCGGCTTGTCGCCCCTGAGTGCCATGATATTCTCGATGCCGTTCTCCCGGTATTCCTCGATCATGTGATGGACATGGTAGCGCGTGGAGGATACGCAGGTCAGATGGGCGAGCACGGGAACGCCGAACTTGTTCTGCAGATCCGCGGCGATGCGGGAGGTATTTGCGCTGGTGCCGCCGCCCGCGCCGTAGGTAACGCTCATGAAATGGGGGCGGAGTGCCGCGATTTTGGCGGCTGCCTCCTCCACGCTGACGAAGGCATCCTGCGTCTTGGGCGGGAAGACTTCGAAGGAGATAGTGACGTCGTTGGCGGCGAGAATGTCGGATATTTTCATTGCGTTCCTCCATGTCAGGGCGATGCGGGCGGGGAAGACGGTGTTCTGCACTGCATTAAAGGGTTAAACCGATTAAACAGGTAGGTAATTTAAATAAGTATATCATTCCCGGCATGATCTGTTAAGGAAAGCCGGGCAGGGGGAAAGGTGCTATAATAGTCTGAATCCGGACGCCTGCCTGTACAGGGGGATTGATTAATGATCCGGAGTTCAGTATTCGCAACGGAGGAACAGAGCAATGAGAAGAAAAACAGCAGCTATAGCGATAGCATGTGTTCTGACCGCGGCAGCGGCAGGCTGCGCATCGGTTGGTACCGCCCCGGCGCCGGCACAGGAGACGGCAGCGGCGGAGAGCGCTGAAGAGGAGGAGCAGGCTCCGGAAGAGCAGGAAGCTGTCCGGGAGGAAGCGGCCGAAGAGGAGAGCGAAGCAGCAGAGGAAGTGCAGGCGGAGCCGGCAGTCTACCAGAGCGCTGACGGATGGTCCGTACACTATTACCCGGATTCTATTGAGGTGCAGGAGGGAGAAGGCTTCACCTCATTCGTCTATACAGGCGAGTGCGCGGGAACCTGCATGCTGACCGTCACGCCCGTGGCGGACTCCCCGGTTGTGGAAGCCCTCGATGAGCTGACCGCGGGATGGGGCGACCCCGAGGCAATACAGAGCATGGAGGCTCCTTTCCTTGGCGATGAGAGCACCACAGGCTACTGGCGCATACTCGAGGATCCCGGTGAGGGCTCCGGTCTCTCGGAGACGGCGATCGGAATCGATTACAAGGGTGGAGCGCTTCTGTTCGATGTCCTTGTGCACAGGAGCGGCGATGATGAAATCGACATCCCCATGAGCGACATGCTCGCTGAGGTTCTTGACTCCTTTGATGCCGGAGAAGCTGCGGACGAAGCTCAGGCGGACGAGGAAATGATGACCGATATCGAGGGCTGCGATACCTTCACGCAGATTGTGGACAAGCTTGAGGACGGCAGAGGCTACGCAAATGAGACCATCGGTGATGCCGACGTGCTGCTGGTTTCTCAGGGTACCTTCGATAATCTCGACGGCAACGAGGCGGCGATTGATTCCGAGCTGTTCATCTATGACGGTGAGGGTGTTCCGGCTTACATCGGCAGCGTGAGCTCCGGAAGCACGGCTTCCCCTCTAGCCATTAAGGACGGCGAGCTCTATGTCGCAAGCCACCACTACATCACCAGATACAGCGTGGAGAACGGCGAGCTGGTCGTCCTTGAGGATGTCAGGGAAGACTTTGACGCCGACGGCGAGGCGACGTATTTCATCGACGGCGAGGAAGCAGAGGACCAGGAAGCGGCCATGGCGCGCTTCGAGGAACTGTTTGGCGAGTACGGGGATGCGCAGGTCATCGGTTATTCCACGGTAAAACGTGACTAAGCTTCCCGCGGGTTAACCGGAGGGATTCCCCACGACGGCCGGGCCGGGCGGGGATCAGATCCGGTTCCTGCTTTCCAGCAGGAGAAGAGCGGACTTGCGCTCAAGCCCTCCTGCGTAGCCGGTAAGTTTTCCGCTGCTTCCCAGCACGCGGTGGCAGGGAAGGATGACAGAGACAGGGTTGCGCCCGACTGCCGTACCGACCGCCCGGGCGGAGCTTTGAAGCTTAAGGGCCAGCGCGCCGTAGGTGGTGCTCTCCCCGTAAGGAATGCAGGGGAGCAGGGACCACACCTTCACCTGGAAGGGCGTACCGATGAGGTGAACGGGCGGGGTGAAATCCGGGATACTGCCGGAGAAATAGAGATCGAGCCAGTGCGCGGAGGCGGCAAGTGCCGCTTCCGCGTTATTGTTTTCCGCGGTTTCCGTGAAGGGCAGCGTGGAACCGTAATGCTGCTGTCCCTCAAACCAGAGTCCGGTAAGGCCCCGGCTGTCCGCGGCCAGAAGTATTTTTCCCAGAGGGGAGCGGTAATCAGAAGTCATGGCATTGTCCTCCCTTTTCCTTGAGCGGCTCCTTAATCATAAAGTGTAATAATCTCCGTGTATTTTGCAATCATCAGGGGCAGCCCGGTATGATAGCATTGAACTGCGGGCAGGATGCAGAGACGGAGTACCGGCACAGCAGCCCGCGGTTCCTGCGATATAGCCGCCTGCAGGCTGCAAAGAAGGGAGAGAAGTTATGGGACTTGTGAGGTTTAACTACAGAAGTGAGGAGCTTGGGCGCTACGTGGATATTTCCATCGCGCTCCCCACGGATTCCTACAGCTATAAGGAGATCGATCCCGGCCGCTTCGGAGGAAGCGCGAAGGGAAAATACGTGCCGGGAATGAAGTTCCAGACCGTTTACCTCATTCACGGGGGCGGGGACGACGATTCCCTCACCTACCGCTACACGAACGCCGAGCGCTACGCCCAGCGGAACAACGTGATTCTGGTCACGCCGGACATATCCAATTCCTTCGGGGTAGATACGGAGTACAGCGTCAACTACCAGACCTTCATCGCCTGTGAGCTGCCGAAGGTGGTGCAGACCTTTTTTGCCTCCTCGGAGAAGCCGGAGGACAACTTCATCGCGGGCTACGCCATGGGCGGCAATGTCGCGCTGGGCACGGCGATCATGCACCCGGAGCAGTACCGTATGTGCGTCGATTTCTCCGGCGGCATCGGGATGACACTGTCCACGGAGACGCTGAAGTCGGAGCTGGGCAGCGAGCACTTCGTGAACAACTTCAATCTGTACAACACGACCTTCGGGGACCGCGACCGGATCGAGGGATCCCGGTTCGACCTGTACTCCGCGGCGAAGAAGAACCTGGAGGAGGGAAAGAAGCTTCCGGATTTCATCATCTGCTGCGGGGATAAGGAGTTTATCCGCGAGCGCGTTGAGCGTGACGCCGCTATCATGAAGGAGCTCGGGTATCCAGTGAAGTATGTTCTCGCGGAGGGGTATGACCACAACTTCGACATGTGGGAGCATTACCTGCGCATCATGCTGGACGAGTGGCTTCCTTTAAAGCGGTTCGACTGAAAACTGGTCCGCATCCGTATTTGCGGCATCCCCCGGGATCCGGGGGGGCGCCGCATTATCTGTTACAGCGCCATGGACATGACAATATCGTCGCTGTAGGTGCCGTCATCATATTTGTTTGCCATGCGGATTCTTCCGGTCTCGGAGAATCCGCATTTTTCTTACAGTGCTTTCCCGCGGCTGTTGCCCTCGACGTACTCGAGCTCCATCCGCTCGTAGCCGATGCGCCTTGCGAGCTCCTGCTGATACTGCAGGAGGGCGGTGCCGATTCCGAGTCCCCAGAAGTCCTTCTTCAGCGCGATGGCGAGCGCGCACCGGTGACGGACGCGTCTTGCGCCGCCGACAGGCACTATAGTGCTGTTCCCGGCAAGCACGGGGGAAGAGGCGCTGCAGCTTTCCCTATCCGGAGAGCCTGCGTCACCGTCTTCTGCGGATTCGACCATGGCAATAACCATCGCGCCGGAGGGATTATCCAGGAAACCCGCCAGAATCTCCCTCTCCTTCTCCAGGGTGAGATTCCATTCGTCGGGATATT
>OMSM01000045.1 GCA_900313745.1 uncultured Lachnospiraceae bacterium | reverse complement strand
ATCTCCCTCGGCAAGAAGGGTAATGATTCTGTCTTTCCCGTGCAGCTCGGTGAACCGCGCGATTTCTCTCGCACACCACTTCGACTCGGGAAGCCTGGGAGAGCAGATAACGATAAGGAAATCGGAGTGAAGCAGAGCCTCCTCGATGGGGTCGGAGAGGTTGCTGGAGAGAGGAAGCTCGTCCTGATCGCGGAAGATCCTGGTGATCCTCCGTTTCTCCTGAGGCAGGTTCCGGCCGAGTGACGAGGGCAGGCGGAAGCTCTCCAGGCGCCGGAGCATTCCGGAGGCCACGGCCTTGTCCAGTTCAGAGTGGCGGTAGCTGATAAAGGCGTCGTAGTGAAGTGTACTCTCAGCCATCATATTCTCCCATGACACGGATTTATGTCCGGGCAGAGGCAGTGAAGCTCTGCAGCTGTCCGGATCAGCGGCATCTTATCGGATAAGTTTTATCAGTTGTTACTATATCATATCCGGAGGTCCCTTCGTTAAGGTGCTGTCCCGAGTTTCCTTAAGAGCGGCCGAACAGATATAATAATGGTATCCGCACAGCAGCGGACGGATGCGTTATGGCAGTATCAGACATGGAGGACTGCAGCAATGGAATATCCTTTTGACGTAAAAGACGTCCTGATCAGTGATCCGTTTATTCTTGCCGACCCGAAGACACACAGATACTACACCTATGCGACCATGTTCAACCCGGACCGGTATCCGGGGATGAGGCCGGCGGAGGGGTTCTACGCGATCTGTTCGGAGGATCTCATCCACTGGAGCGATCCGGTGAAGGTTTTTGACCGCGCGGAGACAGGATTCTGGGCGGACCGGGACTACTGGGCGCCAGAATGCCATATATGGAAAGGGCGCTACTACCTGATCTCCTCTTTCCGAACACCGGGGAGCCTCAGACGGTGCCAGTGCCTTGTGGCGGATGATCCCCTGGGACCTTTCGCACCGGTAAGCCCCGGGCCGGTGACTCCGGAAGGGTGGCAGTGCCTTGACGGCACGCTTTTCGCTGACGCGGAGGGGAAGCCCTGGATGGTCTTCTGCCATGAGTGGGTGCAGGTGGCGGACGGACAGATGGCGGCCATACCGCTCTCCGATGACCTTGGCAGCTGTATCGGAAGTCCGGAGATTCTGTTCCGCGCTTCGGAGGCGCCGTGGGCATCACCCTTCTTCAATGTGCCGCTGGAGAACCGCGAGGGAGGATTCGTCACGGACGGCCCCTTCCTGTACCGCCTGAAGAACGGGCATCTCATCATGCTCTGGTCCAATTACACCACGGCGGGCTATGCCACCGGCATCGCGAGAAGCGTGTCCGGAACCCTGCACGGCCCCTGGGTGCAGGACAAGAACCCGCTCTATTTCTTCGACGGCGCGCATTCCATGCTGTTCCGGACCTTTGAGGGTCAGCTTATGATGTCCCTTCACTGCCCGAATATACACACGGAGAAGCGCATGCTTCTCTTCACGATGGAGGAGAAGGGCGATTCCTTAAATATCGTGAACGAGATCACGGGCAACTGGTACACTCACATCTCCGGCCCGGCGAAGAAATATGTATATAAGGATGAGTACAGGGATCACCGCGGGCTTTAAGGCAGCCGGCAGTACACAGGTGAAAACAGCTGCCCGGCGGACAGCCGGAAGCAAGGAGGAAATATGAAGGTATTGCTGATCGGAGGAACCGGCGTGATGAGCACGGAGGTGTCAAAACTCGCCGTTTCCGAGGGGATGGAACTGACAATGCTGAATCGCAGGAACCATCCGGAGAGAATTCCGGAGGGTGCGGAGGTGATCGAGGGCAGCATAGACGATCCCGCGGTTCAGGAGAGGCTGAAGCGGGAGTTCTACGATGTGGTCATGGACTTCATTGTATTCACTCCTGATCAGGCGAAAAGGGATGTGGAGCTCTTTAACGGCCGCTGCGGCCATTATCTCGTGGTGACCTCCGCGTGCATCTACGAGAAGCCGATTAAGGTGCTTCCGGCGACAGAGGGATCGACGGTCGGCAATTCCCCCTGGGATTATGCAAAGGACAAGATGGCCTGTGAGGAGGTCTACCGTGCCGCGTACAAGGAACTCGGATTCCCGGTGACCATGGTCAGGCCTTCCCATACCTACTGCGACTGGGCCCTCCCGGTGAGCCTCACCGGAAAAGGAGGCGGATGGAATATTATCAGCCGCATGAAAAGAGGCCTGCCTGTCCTTGTGCAGGGAGACGGGCTGACGGTGTGGACCATCACCCACGGTCGGGATGTGGCAAAGGGCATGGTCGGCCTTTTCGGGAATGGGAGCGCCATTGGCGAGGCGGTGCATATTACCACCGACGAATTCCTTACCTGGGATGAGATCTACCGCGATATCGCAAGGCCTCTGGGCGCCCCGCCGCGTCTTGTCCATGTGTCCACGGAGATGCTCTGCCATGCCTTCCCTGGAAACTACGGGCAGCTCTTCGGCGACATCTCGCACTGCGGAATCTACGACAACACCAAAATCAAGCGCCTTGTCCCGGGCTACTGCGCGACGACGACGGCGGCAAGAGGCTTAAGAGACGCCGTGATGTACCATCTTGCCCACCCGGAGCTGCAGGTCGAGGATCCTGATTTTGACCGCCGCTGCGGGGAGGTACTGGAGGCAGTGGAGGCCTTCAACGCCCGTTTCGACTGAGGCGGGTTATTTGGTTACAGATGAACAGGAAAAGAACGGAAAGAGTGAATATGAGTAAAGTGATTTTATGCAACCCGCTGAATATCGATTACCGCTATCAGTTCAACGTTGATCCCCGCATGGGCGGAAAGGTCCAGATCAACAGGGAGGCGGCGGATCCCTCGATGATCTGCTTTAAGGGCAGGTATTACATCTTTGCCTCCATGCAGCTCTCCGTGTGGGTGTCGGACGATCTCGCGCACTGGACGAGCATCCCGCTCCCTGAGGAGCTTCCGCTCTACGATTACGCGCCCGACGTGCGCGTTCTTGGGGAATTTGTCTATTTCAGCGCCTCGAAGAGGGGAGAGATCTGTGATTTCTTCCGGACGAAGGATATTGAAAACGGGCCGTATGAGCGCATCCCCGGGACGTTCACCTTCTGGGATCCCAACCTCTTTGCCGATGATGACGGCAGAGTGTATTTCTACTGGGGATGCACGAATTCAGACCCGATCTGGGGAGTGGAGCTCGATCCCGCGACCATGGCGCCGTTGACGGAGCCGAAGGGACTCATCAAGGGGGATCCTTTTACCCGGGGCTATGAGCGCGTCGGTGAGGATCACTGCAAGGAGCCGGCATCCGCGGAGGAGATCGAGGCGAGTTTTGCAGGTTTTCTTAAGGCGCAGGGAATCTCCGAGGGAGAGCTCCCTCCGGGGACAGCGGGATTTGTGCGCGGAATGTTCTCCAACATGCCTTATATCGAAGGCGCATGGATGACGAAGCACGGCGGGAAGTACTACCTGCAGTACGCGTGTACAGGTACGGAGTACAATGTCTACGGCGACGGCGTCTATGTCGGGGATTCCCCTCTCGGGGAATTCGTCCCGGCAAGGAATAATCCGTTTTCCTACAAGCCCGGCGGCTTTCTTCCGGGTGCCGGCCACGGCTCCACGATGGAGGACGCCGGAGGGAACTGGTGGCACACGGCAACCATGCGCATCAGCATTAATCACAGCTTCGAGCGCAGGGTGGGCATCTGGCCCGCCGGGTTCGACGCCGACGGCGAGCTCTTCTGCAACCAGCGCTACGGCGACTGGCCGATCGCCGTGGACACGAACGAAGCGATGGATCCCTGGCGCGGTCCCGAGTGGATGCTCTTAAGCTTCGGGAAGAAGACGGCAGCGTCCTCCGAAATGGAGGGAAAACCTGCCGGGCACATCGCGGACGAGAACGTGCAGACCCTCTGGCGCCCGCTCACGAAGGATCCCGGGGAATGGGTGATGCTGGACCTGGGCAGAACTTACGACGTGCGCGCGATACAGGTAAACTTCGGCGACGCGGATATTGACATCCCGATTCCCGGAAAGGTGGTCGGAAGTACCCAGGCGAGATATATCGACGTGAAGCAGTATCCGACCCGCTGGAAGCTCCTCGGCAGGGCGGAAGGCGATCCCGCGGAAGAGGACGGCTGGTTTGTCGTTGAGGACAGGACGCAGGCCGCGACGGATCTCTCCCACGACTTTCTGGTGAGAGAGGAAGGCATTGCGGT
>OMSM01000454.1 GCA_900313745.1 uncultured Lachnospiraceae bacterium | reverse complement strand
GCGGAGACGATAAGGCTCACCACTCCCAGCATCCCCCACTTCGTTCCGGCCTTAAGGCCGGCCTCAAGGAGCATCCACTTGGACACGAAACAGCAGAACAGCGGAATTCCCGTGAGCGACAGCGCGCCGACGGTATACAGGGCGAAGGTGACCGGCATGCGCCGGCCGACCCCGTTCAGTTCATAGATATAGGTGTTCCCGGTGACATGCATGAACGCGCCGGCGCAGAGGAAGAGCAGCATCTTGGTCACGCTGTGGAAGACCATGTGTGCAAGGCCCGCGGAGAGCCCGGCGGGGGTCAGGAGCAGGATGCCGAAGAGCATGTAGGAAAGATTGCTCACCGTGGACAGCGCGAGGCGCCGCTTGAACCTGCGCTCCTTCACCGCAAGCGCGGCAGTGTACACCAGGGTGAAGCACGACACCGCGATACAGACCGCCTGCTCCCCCGTTCCCTTAAGGATGTCCGGGCCGAAGGCATACCAGGTCATTCTTGTAATCGCAAAGACGCCGGAATTGACCACGGCGACAGCGTGCAGGAGGGCCGTCACTGGCGTCGGGGCGACCGATGCCGTGGGAAGCCAGTCGTGCAGCGGGAAAACCGCCGCCTTCACGCCGAAGCCGAAGAACCCGAAGAGGAAGGAAAGCCGGAGCATCGCGATGCTTCCCGCTCCGCTCAGCGAGCCGCCGTAGACGAAGGAGCCGCCGTCGCCGAAGACGGTGGTCATCACGACGGCGAAAAAAGCGAGGGATGCCCCGCCGATGGTGTAGGCCGCGTACTTCCGGCCGGCGTACATGCTCTCATGGTCCTCGTAGTGCGAGACCAGGGGGATAGTCACCAGAGAGAGCATCTCGTAGAAGACATACAGCGTGGTCATGTTCCCGGAGAAAGCGACGCCGAGGGTGACGCCGTAGGTCATGACGTAGAAGGCGAAAAACTTGTTCTTCCGCGCGGCGTGCTTCATGTAGTCAAAGGCGTAGACCATCACCAGCGGCCACATCAGCGCAACCATCCCGCCGAAAAGGCAGGAAAGGAAGTCGATCCTGAACGCGATGGAGAAGCCCGCGGTGAACCTGTAGAGCTCCGCGCTGTCCCGGCCGCAGAGCGCGATGCACGCAAAGGCAAGCACGCTCGTCAGTACCACGACGGCCTCGGCGTACCGGTTCCTCTTCGCATCATCCGTAAACCCCAGGGGAATGATGGCAAGACCCCCGGCGATCGGAAGCAGTATGGGAAATAAGAGAAATAATGCACTCATAGGTATACCCGGCAGGAAGAGCCGCGCCGATAGTCCGTCACACAAAAAGCCCCACAATCTTCAGGCCCCAGATTCCCATGATGAGCGCGACCGCGGACAGGCAGAGCATGGGGGCGGTCATCGCGGCGGTGGGCTCCGCCGCTCCCTCCGAGGCGGGCTGTATGGAGGATTCCCCGGAGAGCGCCGTGATCTTCACCTGGTCCTGGACGAAATCCCTGCCCGGGAAGAACCCGTCGATCACCACCGGGAAGAGGTAGCCCGCGGTGAGGAGGGCGGAAATAATAAGGATCACCGGCGGAAGCACGGCGAAAACTCCGCTCCCGTGATTAATTAGGGCGGAGGCGATCACCCATTTGCTGAGGAAGCCCCCCATGGGCGGGATTCCCACCAGGGAGAGGGAGGCGAACATGTAGCACCAGAGGGTGACCGGCATGAGCTTCCCTATGCCCTTCAGCTCGTCCTGGCGGCGCCGGCCGAGTTTTGCGATAAAGACGCCCGCGGCGAGGAACAGCGTGCCCTTTGCCGCCATGTGGCTCATAAGATGCAGAAGGCCGCCCTCAAGCCCGTCGGGGGAAAGCGTGGAGAGCGCGAGCAGGATATAGGAAATCTGGCTGATGCTGGAGTAAGCGAGGCGCTTTTTGATCACCTTCTCGCGGAACGCCATCATGGAGCCCATGAAGATCGTCAGCATCGCGAGGCACATCCAGGCGCGCTGCACCCAGGTGCCAAGGAGGAACTCCGCACCCACGCTGTAGTAGACGAGGCGGATGATGGCGAGCACGCCCGCCTTGGTCACAATTGCGGAGAGAAGCGCCGACGCAGGCGCCGGAGCGATCGGGTGGGCCGTGGGCAGCCATCCGTGCATCGGGTAGAGGCCTGCCTTCGTGCCGAAACCGACAATCCCCGCGAAAACTGCGGCAAGAAGCATTCCTTCTCTCCCGGCAACCTTCGCCGGGTCAAGGAAGCCTCCGTAGACAAACTCCGCGCTCCCAGTGCCGAAGCTGTAGACGAAGAACACCGCCAGCAGCCCGAGCAGCGCTCCCGCAATGGAATAAAACAGATATTTCAGGCCTGCGCTGACCGCTTCCTTCGTCATCTCGTGCAGCACCAGGGGCACGGTGGAGAGCGTCGCCAGCTCGAAGAAGAAGTAGAGCGTGACGAGGTTTGCCGAGAGCCCGGCGGAGAGCAGCGCCCCGAGGGAGACGAACATGAAGGCGAAGAACCTGTCCAGTTCCCTTCCCTTCTCATTCTCCAGCGCGAAGTACTCGTGGGCGTAGACCGTGACCACGGTGTAAAGGATAAGCACGGCGATCAGGAAAAACTTCCCCGCTCCGTCCGCCTTAAGCGCGATCGTCACGCCATCCGCAAGCCGGAACAGCGTGACCGCCCCTCCGCCCGCGATGCAGGCGGCGCCGAGGATATCGGTGACGGCCATAAGGATGATCCTCGCGGCCTTCCGGCCGGAGTCGTCCCTAAAGGGGAGAAACGGCAGAATCACCCCGCCGGCGGCGGGAACCAGGCATGTAAGCAACAGAAGCATAATCTACGTCCTTTCCTGGACAAACTAGACAAACATATGAAGCCCCTGCTCGATCAGGCCGACGAAGACCCAGGACCAGAGACCGAGCATGAGATTAATCGCGGTCAGCACAAGCATCGGCACGTTGTAGCCCGCGCGGTGATGGGCGCGGCGGTCGGAATCGGCGAGCCTCTCCCCCGGAATGCTGTAGATCCGGATGAGCGTCCGCATGAAGTAGACCGCGGTCAGCATGGAGCTCACTGCCATGACGACCATGGTCAGGATGAGTTTTACCTGGCTTCCGTGCTCGATC